>DATDKQ010000018.1:0-10500 GCA_036519915.1 Solirubrobacterales bacterium
TGCGTGCGCAGCAGGTCGCGGCGCAGCGCCCCGTGCACGATCCCCATCATCCGGGTGTCAGCCGGTTCTTGTGCTGTCGTCATCTCGCCCTCCACCGGTCCATACAGATAGACTAGAACATAGAAGTATTCACTGCAGATCTGTTCCAGTGAACAGCGGGCCGGAGGCGACGGGCTGGTACTTCGCGTGGCGCTGGTGCCGCTTATCCGGCGTCAGCGCACGCCTTCGCCGGGACCGACCCCGACACCGTGGTGCCTCGCTGCGGGGCCGATTCCACCCGCAGGCTGCCTCCGAGAGCGCCCAATCGATCGGCCATGTTGACGAATCCGGCGCCCAGCCCGCGGCCCTGAGCATCGAACCCCTTGCCGTCGTCGACCACGTCAAAGGTCAGCATCCCCGCGTCCTCTCGCAGGCGCAGGGTGAGCGTCGCCCCCTCCCCCGCGTGCTTGGAAGCGTTCTGGATCGCCTCCAGGCAGCAGAAGTAGACGGTCGCCTCTACCTCGGCCGGATACCGGCCGAGGGTGCCGGCATCCACCGTGGTGGGCATCGTCGACCGGCGTGCCGCCGCCGAAAGGGCGGCCGGCAGCCCGCTCTCGGCAAGCACGGGGCCAGGCTGACCCCAGGGCTGCCCGCAACCAAGATCGCAGCCCGCGACCACCCGGGCCAGCCGGGCCAGCCGCCGAAACTCCGGCCCGAGCGCCCAAGGCCAGGCTTGCCTTCGATCAGCCGCGGCGCCGCTTGATCAGCTCACGCTCCCACGATGAGCAGCAGAAGTTCTTGTGCGTCAGATGATAGACCTCTGGCTGGGCGCGCTGCGATCATGATCAATCCGCCCGGGGGATGGCCATGATGGTAACGAGTGGGCAACGATCTCTTGACAAGGATCCCGGGAACGGCGGGAATCGATTGCATTACGGCAGCTAGCCAGATCAGGCGCTGGACCGATCGCGCGGATCAGCTGCAGAGCCTCGCACCAGGCCCCAGCGCACCGCACTGGCCATGACCACCACGACCGTCCCTGACCGCAACCGCACAGGCGGGTGGCATGGCAGAGGACCACGACCGCTGCGGAAAGGCGGTCTTCAGGGAAGTGTGACGGATTGGGGCGGTGGCATGAACATCGATCACGGGCGGCTCGACGATCTTCGGAGAGGACGGGGACCGATCCAGGAGCACGTCATCGACGAGTTCGTGGCCGGGCGCCTGTCCAGGCGCGACTTCATCCGGCGCGGCACGGCCGTGGGGCTGTCGATGCCGCTGCTCGGCGGCATCCTTGCCGCCTGCGGGAGCTCCCCGGCGCCCACTGCGGCGCCGACGGCGCCCGCGGGCAAGAGCGGTGCCACGATCAAGGCTGGCGTCGTGGTGCCAACGGCCGCCATCAACCCGATTACCATCGCCGACCAGGGCGGCATCGAGTGCATCGATCAGGTCGGCGAATTCCTCGTCTTCACCGACCACCAGCTGAGGTACCACCCGTGGCTCGCGGAGAGCTGGAAGCCGAACTCCGACGCCACCGTGTGGACGTTCAAGATCCGCCAGGGGGTGAAGTTCAACGACGGCACGCCGATGACCGTTGACGACGTCGTCTACAGCTTCAAGTCCCAGTCCAACCCGAAGAGCTCCGCGAACGCGCTGTCGATCTTCGGAGGGACCCTGGCCCCGGACGGCGTCGTGAAGGTCGACGACACCACCGTCGCCTTCCATCTCGAGCGCCCCAACGGCGGCTTCATCGACGCGGTCTCCAATGACAACTACAACATGATCATCGTCCCGAACAAGTACGACTTCGGCGAGTACCAGAAGTCCTTCATCGGGACGGGCAGGTTCATGAAGACGAGCTACTCACCCCAAACGGGGGCGACATTCGTCCGCAACCCGCACTACTGGGGCACACCGGCGAAGCCCGCAAAGCTCGAGTTCACCTTCTACCCGAACGAGGGGGCAATGACCGCCGCCCTCCAGGCGGGCGAGATCGATACCAACGACGGATTTTCCATCGCCGGAAGCCCGCAGCTCGTGACCGGCGGCTTCAACGTCATAAGACTGAAGGCGAGCTACCACCGCGAGCTCTCGATGCGCACCGACATGGCGCCCTTCAACAACAAGTACGTCCGCCAGGCCATCGCCTACACCCTCGACCGGCCGGCTATCGTCCAGGCGCTCTTCAAGGGGTTCGCCGGGGTCGGCAACGACAGCCCCTTCGCTCCGGCCTTCCCGGCGACCGTCGGCCCGCCGGCGGTCCCCCAGCGGGCGAAGAACCTGAAGCTCGCCAAGGAACTCCTCGCCAAGGGCGGGGTCCCGAACGGCTTCTCGGCGCCGCTGCTGACCCTAACGCTCGGGGAGCTCCCCCATTTCGCGCAAATCATCAAGCAGTCCGCGAGCCAGATCGGCGTCGATGTCAATCTCACCGTCGAGACCTCGTCGAAGTACTACGGCCAGGCCGTCTTCGGGAAGTCGGACTGGCTGGACGGGAAGATGAGCCTGGTCGACTACGGCGCCCGCGCCGTGCCGAACATCTTCCTCCAGGCACCCCTGCAGTCCCCCAACGCGAAGACCGGGCAGGGGGCCTGGAACGCCGCCCGGTTCAACAACGCCACCTACGACAAGCTCTCGAAGGAGTTCACCGCCTCCCCGGACCTGAGCACGCAGCGCCAGCTGGCGGGGCAGATCGAGAAGCTGCTCCTTGACGAGACACCGATCATCTACGCCTACTTCTACGACTGGCTGACCGCGACACGGAAGAACGTCACCGGCGTCTACCCGGCGATTACGGGCTTGTTCCTGTGGAACGCTGCTAAGACCTGACCCATCCGGCCCCGGCTTCGGGTGCGGCGAGGAGCTGAGACGAGGAGCTGAGATGCCACGCAAGATCATCATTGACTGCGACCCCGGTCACGACGACGCAATGGCGATCTTGCTGGCTCATGGGAACCCCGAGATCGAGCTTTGCGCGATCACGACCGTCGCGGGCAACCAGACACTCGAGAAAACGACTTTGAACGCGCGCCGCGTGTGCAGCGTCGCCAACATCGCCGGTGTGCCCGTGGCGGCCGGCTGCGACCGCCCCCTCCTCCGGCCGCTCGTCACCGCCGCCGAGACTCACGGCGAGTCCGGGCTCGACGGCCCGCGCTTCGAAGGCCCGACGACGCCACTCGCCGACACGCATGCGATCGACCTGATCATCGACCTTGTGATGAGCTCACCGGGCGAGATCACGCTCGTCCCGATCGGCCCGCTGACGAACATCGCGATCGCCCTGCGCAAGGAGCCCCGGCTGGCGACCGCCGTCCGGGAGGTCGTCCTCATGGGGGGCGCGCACACGCGCGGCAACTCGACGC
Source organism: Solirubrobacterales bacterium (assembly GCA_036519915.1). Taxonomy (GTDB): domain Bacteria; phylum Actinomycetota; class Thermoleophilia; order Solirubrobacterales; family 70-9; genus DASUPK01. The sequence continues at coordinate 3,339 of DATDKQ010000018.1, forward strand.
CCGCCGCCGAGTTCAACATCTTCGTCGACCCCGAAGCCGCCGCGATCGTCTTCGGGGCGGGCTGGCCGATCACGATGATCGGCCTCGATCTGACCCACCAGGCTCTGGCAACGCCGCAGGTCATCGAGCGGATCGGCGCGCTGGGAACCCCCCTGGCCGGCATCACGGTCGAGCTGATGAACTTCTTCACGAGCACCTACAAGGCGATATCCGGCTTCGACTCGCCGCCCGTCCACGACCCGTGCGCCGTCGCCCGCATCATCGACCCCAAGGTGGTCGAGTGCATCCCGACCTACGTCACCGTCGAGACTCACGGGACCACCACCAGCGGCATGACCTTGGTGGACTTCGAGAATCGCTTCGGCCGTGAGCCCAACGCGCTCGTGGCGACAAAGCTCGACTTCGACGGCTTCTGGAACCTGATGCTGGACGCCATCCAGCGGATCGGCTGACCGGATGTGTCGTCGTGCGCGCGTCGGCTGGCCCGCGCGCCGGAGGCACCGTCCGCCGGCCTCGATGACGACGGTCCAGCAGGCCACCGTGCCTCCATTGCACATTCCGGGAGCCGCTGGATCACGACAGATGCAACGCGATCCGGCACGCCCTGCGCACATCTTGACTGGCGATTTATAACGTGATTACTATCTCTTTACTAGCTGGCTTTGACCGGCGCGCGGGACCTGCTTGTGTTGCCTATTGCAGCAACCTTTATCTGGCGCGAGAGGGCCCAGCCAAGGAAGAGCAGAGAGGGGCATCTGCGCTGCTGGACGCGGCGCAGGCGTCGCAGCAGGGCCGAAAACGAAAGAGCCCGAAGGAAGCGATGTTCGGCTGGGGGAAGGGGCAGCGTGACCGACGTCCGAGGGAATCCTTGGGAATATGACCCTGGCCCGTCGAGCTCGAGTGGCTGGGCCCAGTTGTTCGCGGATACACCGAACTACCGCGGCTTGGGACTGGCGGTCGTCCGCCGTGAGGCGTTTCGCTGGCATCACGGCCCGATGTTCTTCCGGGGGCGGCTCGACGGTTCGGCGAGGGTCCTCGTGGTCGGCCAGGAGGGTGCGCAAGACGAGTCGCTCTCGCACCGCTCCTTCACCGGTGGGACCGGGGCGCGGCTGCAGTACCTGCTGCGGTTCCTCGGCTTTGACCGCTCCTACCTGTTTCTCAACTCGTTCGTGTACCCGATCTTCGGGCAGTACACGCAAGACCTGCGGCCGCTCGCGCAGGATCCCCGATCGCCGGTTGCCGCCCACCGGAACCGGATTTTCGACAAGGCCGTACTCGATGGCGACGTCCGCCTGATCATCGCCGTGGGCCGGGCGGCGAAGGAATCGGTCACCACATGGATTGCGGCGCATGGCGGCACCGCGGACCCGGAGATGCTGGACACGGCGTCGCTGGGATCCCTGCCGGACCGGGTCCGGGCGGTGGGGGTGCTGCACCCCGGTGGCGCATCGGGATCGACCGCCACGATCAAGGCCGACTTTGCGCGCGCGATCGGGCGCGTCGGGGACTGGCTCCAGGCCGACCCCGGCTGGCTTCCGGGCGACGCCGGCGTCGTACGGGATCTGACGGCGCCGTTCCCGTACTCCTCGCTGGCGAGCCCGTTCCGGGACTTTCCGTTTGGCACCTGCCCGCGGCTAGGCAGCGGTGGAACGTCGAGCAACCGCAGCGATGACCAGCGATCGATCCGCCTGTTCTCGGCGGCGGGGAAGTACAACGCGAGAGGCGCGAACCTCAGCGACCCCTCGACGGCGGACGGAAGCGACGAGGGCTACGCCGGCGACCCCGGCGACCTGCCGTATGAGCCGCCACGCGCGGCTCCACGCACGTTCGACCCCGGCCCGCCCGCCGACCTTGCGCGCCTGCTGGCCGGGGGCGAGCCGGGCTTCGGGTGGCCCGACTTCTCAGCCCTTGGCGTCACCGCGGACCCGTCGTTCGGGACCGGGCCCATTTACCGCGGACGTTTCCGGCAGCTCAGCCTGATCGTCGTCGCCGACCAGAGCTCGGATGACGACACCTTCACGGCGCGGGCGCTGTCGGGCGAGGCCGGCCAGTACTTCCAGGGCTTCCTCAGGGCCGCCGGCCTGACCAAGCGCTACCTGATCATCCGCACCCTGCCGGTGGACACCCTGGACCTGAGCCCGGCCACGCGCCTGGCACTCGCCGCCGATCCCCTCGTCGTGGCGCTGCACCGTGAGCTGATGCGCCGGCTCCGTGCGAAGAACGCCGGCGTCACCGCCGTCCTGGCGATGGGTCCCGGGGCTCGCCAGCTCGTGCCTAACGTGATCCCGGCGGGCATGGACGTGATCGACCTGGCCGCGTACGGCGAACCCGACTTCCAGGCATCCTGGCAGGCGGCCCTCACCCAGCTTGCCGGGCGCGCCTACACCCGGGACCTGGCCAGCCCCACCTTCACCGCGCCGACCGCCCGGAGCCAGCTGCCCCGGAGTGATCTGCCCTACGGCTTCACGCGCTGGGTCGGGACATCGGGTGACCGGGCGGTGCGCCCCATCGACACCGACATCGGCAAGCCCTCGCCGGACTACCTCAAGCTCTTCCTCCCCGCGTGGGTGGCGAGTCTGGATCCGGCCCCCCTCTCGCCATCAGAGCAGCTCGCCGTGAAGGAACTGACCTGACCATGGCAACCGACCCGATCCCCCGCTATGGGCTGCGCGGACGCGTGGTCACCATGGATGCGTCGCGACGGATCCTCGACGACGGCATCGTGTGGGTCGCCGACGGATCGATCAGCGATGTGACCGCCGCCGATCAGATACCCCCCGCCCACGCTGGGTCCCCGGTGATCCCGACCGCCGGGACGATCTACCCCGGCATGATCGAGCTCCACAATCACCTCGCCTACAACGCCCTGCCGCTGTTCAAGATCCCCAGGCAGTACACCAAGCGGGAGGAGTGGCAGGGGACGGTCGGCTACCGGCGCTACGTGAGCGGCCCCGCCGGCGTGATCGCATCGGTGCCGGAGCTGATCCGGGCGACGATCCGGTACGTGGAGTGCAAGAGCCTCATCGCGGGCACCACGACCTCGCAGGGCCTGACGCTCCGGGCGGCACCGATCAAGCACCTGTACCAGGGCATTGTCCGCGACGCCGAGCTGCCGGACGCCCCCGGGCTGGACCCCGCACGGCCCAAGATCGGCGATGTGACGCCCGACACCCTCACATCGTTTCGCAAATCGCTTGCTGGGAGGGGCGCACGGATCCTTCACCTGGCCGAAGGGCTGCCGACCTCGGCCGGAGCCCACCAGCACTTCCTCGATCTCAAGGCACCCGACGGGACGTGGGCGATCGCCCCGACCTTCGTCGGCATCCACGCCACGGCCCTGACCCGGGACGACCTCGCGGTCGTCGCCGAGCATGGCGGGTCGATCGTCTGGTCGCCGTTCAGCAACCTGATCCTCTACGGCGGGACGACCGACGTCGCCTCGGCGACGCAGCTGGGCGTCAAGGTTGCCCTCGGGTCGGACTGGTCGCCCACGGCGAGCAAGAACCTGCTCAACGAGCTCAAGGTCGCCCAGATTCTCAGCAACGACCGGCAGCTCGGCCTCACCGACCAGCAGCTCGTGGAGATGGTCACCATCAGCCCGGCGCAGATCCTCGGCTGGCAGAGCTTGCTGGGATCGATCGAGCCGGGCAAGCTCGCCGACCTCACCGTGGTCGCCCGCAGGACCGGAGATCCCTACCGCCACCTGATCGACGCGACGGAGAGCGACATCCGGCTGGTCATCATCGGGGGCATCGGCCGGTACGGGACGCCCGCACTGCTGCAGAAGCTGAGCCCGGTCGATGAGCAGATCGCCGTGGCCGGCAGCACGCGGGCCTTCCATCTGGACACGAAGGATCCCGACCCGGTGCTCGGCCCCATCGCGCTTGGCGAGGCGACCACGATCCTCGCCGACGCGCTGGAGCACATGCCCGAGCGCGCAGCCGCGATCGGCTCAGCCGATCTCGGGCTGGTGGCGAACGAGGCCGTGGCGGGCGCCGGCGCCGATGAGCGATGGTTCCTGGAGCTCGACCAGCCGCCAATCACCGGCGTCGGCGCGACCCTCTTCGAGGGCACGGCGCCCGCGCTCCTGGACACGGTCGTCGGGGCTGAGAGTTTCGCCTCGATCGCCGTTCCGCTGAAGCTCGATCCGCTGGCCACACAGGGTGACGACGCCTTCTTCGTTATGCTCGCCAATCTGGCGAACCTGCCGGAGGTCATCCGCGCCGAGCTGCCCGGCCGGTACGGCGAGGTGCCGCGCTCCCCGACCGAGGGGATCGGCCTGCCCGACGACGACGTAGTGATCGCGCCCTTGCCGCTGCAAGAGTTGCTCGACCGCCCGGGTGACCTGACGCTCGGCGACCGGCGCCTGATCGTCGGGCAGGCGATCCTCCTGCTCGAACAGGCCTACGTGCACCTGCCGATCAAGCGCGCGCGATACGCCGTCGACCCCCTTCAGCGGCTGCGTCTTCTGGAGCACGAACTCCAGGACGTCCGCCCGCACGACGATCCCGGTCCCGAGAGCGGCTTCCACGAGGAGCTCATCGAGATCTTCACCTCGCTGCGTGACCTCCACACGCACTACGTTCCGCCCGAGCCGTACCGCTCCCACACGGTCTACCTCCCGTTTCTGGTCGAGGAGTGCGCCCGCGACGGCAGGCAGCAGTACATCGTTTCCAAGGTCGCGGCCGGGGCCGACCTCGATCCGTCGTTCGCCAGCGGCGCCGAGGTCACGCACTGGAATGGAACACCGATCAAGCGAGCCATCGAGCGCAACGCCGACCGGCAGGGCGGGGGCAACCTCGACGCCCGGATGGCCCGCGGGCTGGATGCGCTGACCATCCGGACGCTCGGGCAGACCGTGCCGCCCGACGAGGACTGGGTGGACGTCACCTACCGCACGAACGATGGCGGCGAGCGGGAGATCCGCGTGCGGTGGAATACCTATCAGCCGCTGGAGCCGTCACCGTTCGGAGATTCCCAACGAGCTGCCGCCGCCGCTGCCGTTTCCGGATTGGGCGACCTGAGCCGGCTCGCGGCGCTCGGCCTCGACGCCCAGACGACAACGGTCAACCTGGTCAGGCGGGATCTCTTCGCCCGCGGCTGGCAGATCACGCCCGACGCCGGCGCCGACGAGCTCGCCACCGAGCTACCGGGAGTGCTGCGCGCCCGGATCCGCCGCACCAGCATCGGAGATGTCCTTCACGTCCGGATCTTCACGTTCCTCGTCCCGGATCCGGGCGAGTTCGTCGGCGAGTTCCTGCGACTGTGCCAAGCCCGCCCGAACGTGGCGCTGATCGTCGACGTTCGCGGGAACGGCGGCGGCGACATCCGTGCGGCGGAGCAGCTCTTGCAGGTCCTCACACCCCGGCGGATAGAGCCGGAGCCGTCCCAGTTCATCGTCAGCCCCTTGACCAGACGGCTGTGCCTCGCCAACCAGCAGGGCGCGGTGGACCTCAGTTCCTGGACCAAGTCCGTGCTGGAGGCGGTCGAGACCGGCGCCAGCTTCTCGACCGGCTTCCCGATCGGCTCGACCGACGACGCCAACAACCGCGGTCAGGGCTACTACGGCCCGGTCGTCCTCATCACCGACGCCCGCTGCTACAGCGCCACCGACATCTTCGCCGCGGGCTTCCAAGATCACGGCATCGGGCCGGTCCTCGGCGTATCGGGGCATACCGGCGCCGGCGGTGCCAATGTCTGGACGCATGACCTGCTGCGCCGATTGCTCCCCGCCCGCGACACGCCCCTGAAGCCTCTCCCCAGGGAGACGAGCTTCCGGGTCGCCGTGCGCCGCACCACGCGGGTCGGCGCACACGCTGGTGAGCTGCTCGAAGACCTCGGCGTAGCCTCCGACAAGATTCACCCGATCACCGCCAACGACCTGCTCAACGACAACGAGGATCTCATCGAGGCGGCGGCCAGGCTTGTACGGGGGCAACTGCCCCGGCGGCTGGAGGCCGACATCGAGCCGACCGCAGACGGAGTGACGATCCAGGTCCGGTCCGCCAACCTTGACCGTGTCGACGCGTACATCAACCAACGACCCATCGGATCCCGCGATGTCGTCGACGATCGATGCCTTTTCGAGGCGCCGCACAAGATGCTCGGGGACAACCCTCAGCTGCGCCTCGAAGGCTTCCAACACGGAGGCCTGCAAGCCGTGAGACGACTGGCGATCCCATAAGCACAGCCATTCGCTCCAGCACCGTCGGAGCGTTGGAGTGCGCCATCCGTTTCACCGGTCAATCTGCCATTAATCGGGCATAGCAGCCAATGGCATTGTATCTAGCAAGCCGCCTGGTAGTCTGGTTGCCGCATTCCAGGGGGAGCCATGAGACGTGTCATTGGGGCTGCATTGGTAGTCGGCGGCCTGCTCATACTTGACGCCTGTGGATCGGCTGGCGCAACACCCACAGTCACGATGACGACAACGGTCACTGTGACTGCGACACCTTCCGCGGCTGCGGCCACAGCAACGCCGGTGGTGAAGAAGCGCACGATCACCAAGAGGCGGGCGATTCCGTTTAAGACCAGGAGAGTACACGACCCTGCGCTTACTAAGGGCACGACCCAGCTAAGAACTCGGGGCGTCGCAGGGGTAAGGATCCTCACCTACGAAGTGACCATCACTAACGGTGTGCAGACCGCAAAGAGGCTGATCAGCAAGGTGGTCGCCAGGGCGCCTGTCACCCGGGTCGTCGCCATCGGGACAAAGGAAGCCCGCCAATGCGACCCAAACTATAGTGGCGCCTGCGTGCCCATCGCTAGCGACGTCGACTGTGCAGGCGGCAGCGGCAACGGCCCGGCCTACGTGCAGGGCCCGGTTCGCGTGGTCGGAACAGATATCTACGGGCTCGACGCCGACGGCGACGGTATCGGTTGCGACAGCTGAGCACCGAAACACTCCAGATCGATCCCGGTTACGGGCTGCCGTGGGTAATCCGTTAGGACTACAAATTCGGTTGCCTTATCCGAGCGCCAACCGGCACTCTCACGCCGCGAACAGCGCGGCCGTGCCCGGCCGGTCAGGAGGAGGGGCACTCGTCGACCCGTGAGACGTAGCTGGAGTCGCCGGGTCCTTCGTCTTTGGCCCACCGGTAGGACGAACTGAGCAGCAGACGGCCAGACGGCTCAACATGGTGTGTTCCGGTGCTGGCGAACC
>DATDKQ010000019.1:0-5931 GCA_036519915.1 Solirubrobacterales bacterium
CAACGTGGTGATCGCAACCGTCCCATTCGCCTTCCTGCTCGGCCTGCTGCGGACGCGGCTCTCGGAGGCCGACCTGGTCGCGGAGGAGAACGTGCGCCTCGACGCCGAGCTCCAGGCCCGGCTCGATCAGCTCCGGGAATCACGGGCGCGGATCGTGGAGGCCGGGTTTTCGGCACGGCGCAAGCTCGAGCGTGACCTGCATGACGGGGCGCAGCAGCGCCTGGTCGGCCTGGCACTCGACCTACGGTTGGCGCGCGAAAAGCTCGATGACGATCCGCTGGCGGCCGGCGCGATGCTGGACGAGGCCTCCGCCGCGCTGGCCATGGCCACCGAGGAGCTGCGCGAGCTCGCCCGCGGCATCCACCCCGCGATCCTCAGCGATCGCGGACTGGAGGCCGCGGTCGAATCCCTCGCCCAGCGTGCGCCCCTCGCGGTCGACATCGACGCCTCGGTCGACGGGCGTCTCCCCGAGCCGGTCGAGGCGGCGGCCTACTTCGTCGTCTCGGAGGCGCTCACCAATGTCGTCCGGCACTCGGGCGCCAACAGGGCCGAGGTCGGGATCAGGCGAGACGACGGCCGCCTGGTGGTCGAGGTCGCGGACGACGGGACTGGCGGAGCGGATCCGGCCGGCTCCGGCCTGCGAGGCCTGGCCGACAGGGTCGCCGCGCTCGACGGCCGTCTGCGGGTGGACGATCCGGCCGACGGCGGCACGATCGTGCGCGCCGTTATCCCGCTCGGCGGCGGAAATGGGGCCGGCTGATGCGGGTCGTGGTCGCTGAGGACTCCGTGCTGCTGCGCGAGGGCGTGGCACGGCTCCTGCAGGACGCCGGGCACGAGGTGGTGGGGCAGGCCGGCGACGCGGACGACCTGATGCGCAAGGTCCGGGCGCACAAGCCCGACCTCGCCGTGGTCGACGTGCGCATGCCGCCCACCCAGACCGACGAGGGGCTCCGGGCTGCGAAGGAAATCCGGGCCGAGCTCCCCGGCGTCGGCGTCCTCGTCCTCTCCGGCTACGTCGAGCCGACCTATGCGCAGGAGCTGCTCGCGGAGAACGCCGAGGGGCTCGGCTACCTCCTCAAGGACCGCGTCTCGGACGTGACCGCCTTCGCCGATGCGGTCGAGCGCGTCGGGACCGGCGGGTCGGCGCTCGACCCGGAGGTCGTCTCGGTGCTGATGGGACGCGCCCGTGAGGACGACCCGCTGGAGGAGCTCACCCTCCGCGAGCGGGAGGTGCTGGGGCTGATGGCGGAAGGCCGCTCCAACGCTGCGATCGCAGAGCAGCTCGTGGTCACCGACCGTGCCGTCGAGAAGCACGTTACCTCGATCTTCAGCAAGCTCGGCCTCACGCCCAGTAATGAGGATCACCGTCGCGTCCTGGCGGTCCTGCGCTTCCTCGAGACCTGAGGTAGAACCACGGGGGAGGAATGGCCACCGACTACGCACCCACCCCCGTTGAGGATTTCCTGGATCCCGACGATCCGGCGATGTTCCCGCGGCTGACGCCTGAGCAGGTCGAATACCTGGCCGGGATCGGCGCTCAGCAGACCTTCGGCCGGGGCGACGAGGTGTTCGGGCACGGCCAGCGCGAGACCCCGCTCTACATCGTCCAGAGCGGAGCCGTGGACATCATCGATCACGCGCCGGAGGGCGACCGCTACTTCACCCAGTGCCAGGAGCGGACCTTCATCGGCGATCTCTCCATGTTCACGGGGGAACCGACGCTCGCCGCCGGGTACGCCGCCGGACCGACCTCGCTGATCGCGCTCCCGCCGGAGGACGTGCGGCGGGTTGTCGCGACCGCCCCCGCCGACCTCGGCGACCTCCTCCTGCGAATCATGGTCGCCCGCCGCGATTGGCTCATGGGTCGCGGCCTGGGCCAGCAGAAGCTGATCGGCTCGCGCTGGTCGGGCGAGGCGTTCGCGGTCAGGGAGCTGCTGGAGCGCAACCTCGTTCCCTTCACCTGGCACGACCTGGCGACAGACGAGGAAGGGAGGGCCCTGCTCAACGGCTTCGGCATCGGCGAGGAGGAGTGCCCGGTGCTCATCCGCTCCGACGACGTCATCCGGCGGGCGACCGTCACCTCCGTTGCCGATGAGCTTGGGCTGCGGGCACAGGTCGACGGACAGGCCTTCGACGTGGTCGTGCTCGGCGGCGGCCCGGCCGGGCTGGCCTCAGCGGTCTACGCCGCCTCGGAGGGCCTCAGCACCCTGGTGCTCGAGCGCTTCGCCCCGGGTGGCCAGGCCGGCACGAGCGCTCGCATCGAGAATTACCTCGGCTTCCCCACCGGTCTCACCGGCTCCGACCTCGCCCGGCGAGCGACCCTCCAGGCGCGCAAGTTCGGGGCCGTGATCTCCAGCGTGCACGAGGCCTCTCACGTGAGGGAGTCCGGGCCGGACGGCCTGCGAGAGATCGAGCTGGCGGACGGCCAGCGCGTACAGGGGCGATGCGTGGTTCTGGCCCCCGGCGCCGACTACCGGCGGCTGCCTGCTGAGAACGCCGAGCGGTTCGAAGGCCTCGGCCTCTACTACGCGGCCACCCACATCGAGGCGCAGCAGTGCGCGGCCGAGGACGTCGTCGTCGTGGGCGGAGGGAACTCCGCCGGCCAGGCTGTGATCAGGCTCGCCGCCAGTGCACGCCACGTCCACGTCGTCGCCCGTCGTCCGCTCGAGGCGGCGATGTCGCGCTACCTGGTCGATCAGATCGAGGACAAGTCGAACATCGAGGTCTGGACGGGATGCGAGGTGAGGGCGCTCGAGGGCGACGAGAAGCTGGAGTCCGTCGTGATCGCGGGCGGCGGTCCCGATCGCCGCGTCGAAACCTCGGCGGTGTTCGCGATGATCGGTGCTTCACCGAGGTCGGAGGGTCTCGTCGACTTCGTCGGCCAGGACGACAAGGGCTTCGTGGTCACCGGCGAGGAGGCGAGCCGCCACCCGGACTTCGACCGGCACTGGAACGGCGCTGATCGCGGCCCGCTGCTGCTCGAGTGCACGCGCCCCGGCGTGTTCGCGATCGGCGATGTGCGCACGGGCTCGACCAAGCGCGTGGCGGCCGCGGTCGGGGATGGAGCACTGGTCGTCCGCTCCATCCACGCCGCGCTGAATCCGCGCGAGGACTAGCCGGGACTCACCGCGCCTTCGCCCGCTACTTCCCGCTCTTCTTGGCGTCGAAGTCGAGCGCGTTGATGTGCGTGACTATGCGACCGTCGTCGCTCAAGACGCAACGCTCACGGCCCGGCGCATGCGCGTTGAGGGGGCCGTTTCTGGTGCCCATGAAGACCTCTCCCCTCATTGCCGCGGCGCGCTTCGGAATCGGCCAGTAGATGTTGGCGCCCGGGCCGCTGAAGAGCTCTTCCTTGAACTTCGCCTTGATCGAGTACTCCTGGACCTGGGTGCCCGGCGGAGGCTTGTCGTCTGGGATAAGGGGGCTCTCGTACTCGAACGTCATCCCAAACGGGTACTGGGGGGTCCGCTTGCGTCCCGCCAGCGGCGCTGACCTCAGGGTGGTCGACTTGATGCTTTGGGTGATCTCACCCCCGTAGTAGGTGTACGTGCCGTCGCCGTCGAGATCTCCGACGTCGGTCTCGCATGAGAGCGTGACCGGGATAACGAAGTCGACGATCTTTCCCGCTCGAGTCAGCCTGAAGCTGACCGCGGTGCCCTGCTCAGTTACCCCGGTGTAAGCGCCGGCGAGCCGCTTCTTGCTCACCGACTTGATCACCTTCTTGCTGAACCGCTTTGAGTCTGCGCGGTCAGCGAAGCCGACGGTCACGATCATTGCTGCGCAGAGAAGCACCACCGAAGCTCTAATAGGACGGCTCGTCCACCCGGTTGTCTCCATGGTCATCTCCCCGTGGAAATCGGTTTCCGAGGAAGGTACGCGGGGCGCTCATCAAGCGCTCATCACGCTCGAAAACAGGGCCCACCCACGCTCGTTCGGGCAATTAGGCCCGGATCGCGTCGAGGTCCGCCCGGAGCTCCTTGAGCTCGTCGCGAATCCGCGCCGCCTCCTCGAAGCGGAGGTCGTCGGCCGCGGCCAGCATCTCCTCCTCGAGCTCGATCACCAGCTTCTCGAGCTCCTCCGGCGTCTTTGTCGCGGTCTCATCGCGACGGCGCCGGCGGCGGCTGGGCGCATTCGACTCCATCGCCAGGAACTCGGACATGTCGGAGATCCCCTTAGTGACCGTCTCGGCGGTGATGCCGTGCTCCTCGTTGTAGGCCACCTGGATGGCACGGCGGCGGTCCGTCTCGGAGAGCGCCTTGCGCATCGCGTCGGTCTCCTTGTCCGCGTACATCAAGACTCGGCCGTCGACGTTGCGTGCGGCCCGCCCGATCGTCTGGATCAGGCTGGTCTCGCCGCGGAGGAAGCCCTCCTTGTCAGCGTCGAGGATCGCCACCAGGGAGACCTCGGGCAGGTCAAGGCCCTCCCGCAGCAGGTTCACGCCGACGAGCACGTCGTACTCGCCGAGCCGCAGCTCACGGATGATCTGGATCCGCTCGAGCGTATCGATCTCCGAGTGCAGGTAGCGCACGCGGAAGCCGTGCTCGAGCAGGTACTCGGTCAGGTCCTCGGCCATCTTCTTGGTGAGCGTCGTGACCAGGACGCGCTCGTCCTTCTCAGCACGGACGCGGACCTCATTCATCAGGTCGTCGATCTGGTTCTTGGTCTCGCGCACCTCGACCTCCGGGTCGACGATTCCCGTGGGCCGGACGATCTGCTCCACCACTCGCGTCGACTCCGCCCGCTCCCAGGGCCCGGGCGTCGCCGAGACCAGGACCATCTGGTTGATCCGGTCCAGGAACTCGTCGAACTTGAGCGGCCGGTTGTCCACCGCGCTCGGCAGGCGGAAGCCGAAGTCGACCAGCGTGGACTTGCGGGAGAAATCGCCCTCGTACATGCCGCCGAGCTGCGGGATGGTCTGATGGGACTCATCCACGAAGAGGACGAAGTCGTCCGGGAAGTAGTCGATCAGCGTGTACGGCGGGCTGCCGGGCGGGCGCCCGTCGAGGATCCGCGAGTAGTTCTCGATTCCGGGACAGAACCCGAGCTCGCGCATCATCTCCATGTCGTAGCGGGTCCGCTGCTGGAGCCGGTGGGCCTCGAGCTGCTTGCCGTGCTCCTCGAAGTAGGCAACCCGGTTCCGCATCTCGCGCTCGATCTCATCCACCGCCCGCTCCATCGTCTCCTCCTTGACGACGTAGTGGGTCGCCGGCCAGACGGAGACGTGATCGATCACGTCGAGGATCTCTCCGGTCAGCGGATCGAAGTGCTGAATCGCCTCTATCTCGTCGCCGAAGAGCTGGATGCGGAAGGCGGACTCCGCGTAGGCCGGATAGATCTCGAGCACCTCACCCCGTGCCCGGAAGGTGCCGCGGCCGAGGGTGGAGTCGTTGCGCCGGTACTGCATGCCGACGAGCTTGCGGAAGACGTCCTGTCGGTCGATCCAGTCCCCCACCTTGAAGAGCTGCATCTGCTCGCGGTAGAGCTGCGGCGAGCCGATTCCATAGATGCAGGAGACCGAGGCGACGATGATCACGTCGCGGCGGGCGAAGAGCGACGCCGTTGCGGCATGCCGCAGGCGATCGATCTCGTCGTTGATCGAGGAGTCCTTCTCGATATAGAGGTCCTGCGCGGGGACGTAGGCCTCAGGCTGGTAGTAGTCGTAATAGCTGACGAAGTACTCGACGGCGTTTTCGGGAAAGAACTCGCGGAACTCGTTGCAGAGCTGCGCCGCCAGGGTCTTGTTGTGCGCGATCACGAGCGCGGGACGCTGAACCCGCTCGATGGTCGCCGCCATCGTGAAGGTCTTGCCGGTTCCGGTTGCCCCGAGCAGCGTCTGGAATTGCTCCTTCGACTCGATCCCCTCGGCGAGGCCATCGATGGCCTTCGGCTGGTCGGCCGTGGGGCTGTACGCGGGATTGAGCTTGAACTCCG
>DATDKQ010000020.1:0-9793 GCA_036519915.1 Solirubrobacterales bacterium
TAGTGGGGCACCGCCGCCCAGAGGCTGGCTGAGGGAATGCCCCGGCGGCCACAGGCGTCATGGAGCACGCCGACGACCCCCGTCGGCCCCTCGTAGTTCGAGCGAGCCAGATCGAGCTGGTCCACCAATTCCTCGTCGGAGGCCAGGCCCGTGATCGGCACCGGGAGCGTGTGGGCGACGTCGGCGATCAGCGCACCGAGCGTGACAACCATCTCCACGCCGAGGATCTCGGCGGTCTCCGCGATGCCGTCAGCGAAGGTCCGCCAGCGCAGGTTCGGCTCGGTGCCAACGAGGAAGAGCAGGTCGCGCTCCGCCCCCATCGGCGTGGCGGCGAGCAGGACGTTGCCAGGCCACTCGATCTCGCGTGTCTGGCCCTCGGTCATGCTGATCGTCGGGCGGTTCGCCTGGAAGTCGAAGAACTCCTCCGGATCGACCTGGGCAATCAGATCGGCGTCGAGGGATTCCGCGGCCGTCGTGAGCGCGGTCGTGGCGGCGCCGGCGGCGTCATTCCAGCCGGCGAACGCAGCGACAAGAACGGGAGATCGGAGCTCTGGTGGCTCGGCCTCCCAGGCGAGCGCGTCCATGGTTCGAGACTAGCGAGTCGAGGACCTCGAGGTGTCCGGTCGACTTTGGAGACTCAACAACTGGTGGAGGCAACCGCGGAAACGACACGGATCGCCGAGCTGCGGCCCGGCCAGCACTTCAACGGGGTCTACGCCTGCGTCCGCAAGGACCGCCTCTCCGCCCGCAACGGCTCGATCTACCTCTCGATGGAGCTGCGCGACCGCAGCGGATCGATCCCGGCGCGCGCATTCCGGGAGGTCGATCGCCTCGCGGGGCGCTTCGAGCGGGGCGACGGGATTCGTGTCTCCGGCCGGGTGGAGCGCTTCCGCGGGGAGCTGGTGGCCGAGGTCGAGGAAATCCAGTCGATCGATCCGGCTGAGCTCGACCCGGCCGACTTCCTGCCCGCCGCGTACCGCGACGCCGAGGAGCTGGAGGGCTTCCTCGAGCACCTGACGCGCGAGGTCCACGACCCGGCGCTGCGCCAGGTCGTCGAGCGGACCCTGTTCACCGATCCCGTCGGCCCGGAGTTTCGCCGCGCGCCCTGCACCCGCGCCGGCCATCACGCGTACGTCGGTGGGCTCGTCGAGCACACGGTCGCCGTGGCGACGTTGGTGCTCGAGGTCTGCCAGTTGCATCCGCGCCTGGACTCGGACCTACTGATGGCCGCGGCACTCCTCCACGACGTCGGCAAGTCGCGCGAGTTCACCTATGGGGCCGAGTTTGGGATCACCGAGGAGGGACGCCTGGTGGGGCACCTGGCGCTGGGCGCCGAAATCGTGGGCTCGGCTTCCGGAGACCTGCCATCGGAGCGCCGCGCGGCGCTTCTCAACTGCCTGCTCTCGCACCACGGCGCGGAGGGAGTCCGTGGCGCCTCGGGGGGGCGCGGCTTCGCCATCCCGGAGGCGCTCGCGCTCTACCGGCTGAACGCCCTCGACGCCGGCGTCAAGGGCGCGCTCGAGCAGGGCCTCTAGTCGGGCTCGCGGGCCGGCCTGAGGGCCCGGAACACGAGCTGCGTGGCGATCACCAGCGCCAGGCCGGCGAAGATCAGCTCCAGCGCCCGCTGGGAGATCTCGTTGGAGGTCACGACGCCGATGGCCACCCCGATCGGGGAGAGGGCGCCGATCACCAGGCCGTCGCGTACCCGCACGTTGCCGTAGCCGCGCTGGCGCCAGACGGCCACCAGCGCCACCGGGACGATGGCCAGCAGCGAGGTTGCCTCCGCCCTCACCTGGGTCTCGTCCATGAAGATCACGAGGGCGGGGACGAAGAGGACGCCGCCGCCGACGCCGAGCAGGCCGCCGACCATGCCGCCCGCGAAGCCGAGGATTGCGGCGGCGATCTCGCTCACGGCACGATCAGCTCGATCGCGATCGCGACCAGGAGCGCGGCGAAGAGCAGGGAGATGAAGCGCTCCGGGATGCGCTGCTGGAGCGCGGTGCCCACGAATGCGCCGGCGATCGCGGGGACACCGACCAGTGCGGCGTTCGGGGGATCGACGTTTCCGTAGAAGGCCTGCAGCGTGACCGCGACGGCCGCGATCACCACGATCGCCATCATGCTCGTGCCGGTGGCCTCGCGCGCGCCGTAGCCCAGCCAGATGATCAGCAGGGGGACGATCACGCTGCCGCCGCCGACCCCGAGCAGCCCGCTGAAAACGCCGCCCGCCGTCCCGATGGCCGCCAGCTTCAATGTGCGCGTCGAGGCCGGGGTCGGCATGGCGGGCGATACTAGAGGGCGATGCCTGCGATCCCCGACGCGCAGCGCCTCGACGACCTGATCGCGCCGCTCCGCCGCCACCCTGATCGCTCCGCGATCCTCACGGACGTCGACGGGACGATCGCGCCGATCGTCAGCGAGCCCAGCGAGGCGACCGTGCCCGAGGCGACCCGCGAGCTGCTTCGAGCGCTCGCCAAGCGCTACGGGCTGGTCGGCTCCCTGAGCGGCCGCCGGGCGCTGGACGCGCGCCGGGTCGTGGGGCTCGGTGAGCTGGCGTACTCCGGCAACCATGGCTTCGAACTCTTGCTCCCCGGGGACACTGAGGTGAGGCCCGATCCGTCCCTCGACGGCCACGAGGAGGACGCCCCCCGGTTCGTCGAGAGCCTGGACCGCTCGGAGCTCGAGCGGGCCGGGATCACGATCGAGGACAAGGGTGCAATCGTCGCCCTGCACTGGCGCGGGGCCCCCAACGAGGGCGCGGCCGAGTCCCTCGCGCACGAGATCGCCAACGAGGCCGAGTGGCAGGGACTCGTCCCTCATCACGGCCGCAAGGTGCTCGAGATCCGCCCCGACGTGCCGATCAACAAGGGCATCGCCATTGCGGGACTGATACCAGCGCGGCCCATCGACGCCGCTCTGTATGGCGGTGACGACCGGACCGACCTGGACGCCTTCACAGCCCTTCGCACCCTCGAGGACGACGGCGGTCTCGACGCGATCGCCCGCATCGCAGTCGCTTCCGATGAGTCACCTCCTGAGGTCTCGCAGGCGGCCGACCTGACGGTTCCGGGCCCGGAGGGATTCGTGCGCGTGCTCGAAGCGCTGGCCGAATAAGGTCGCGGCCCGATGGCGTTCGTCGACCTGCTGCGAATGACCGTGCTGCTCGCCGCCGCCGCCGCGACGGTGCTGGCCGCCGTGACCGCGATCGTGGTCGGCACCACCGGTGACACCCTGACGCTGTTCGTCGCCCTCGGCTGGTGGATCGTCGCGCTCGTCGGCGGGCTGATCCTCGGCCGTCCGTCCCAGGCGGCGGAGGCGATGCGCCCGCTCCTCGCGCAGGCCCGGACCGCCACGGCGATGCCGGAGATCGGCAATCCGGCCAGAGCCGCCCTCGCCCGCCTCTGGCCGATCGGCGCCTTCACGGTGATCGCCGGCGGCCTCGGGTTCGTCTTCCCAGGCGTGTCGGCCATCGGCGCCGGCTTCGCCCTGGCCGCCGCGCTGATGTGGCGAGCGCGCGAGGGAGCGGTGGCCGCAATCGAGGAACGAGACGGGATCCGGTTCTACGTCGAGCCGGGTTCGGCCCTGCAGCCGGTCAAGCTGATCCGGACGGCGGGGCTGCGGCGGGAGCGCCCCCCGCCGGGGCACCCGCCGCCGCCACCGACCGCCGCTGCCTAAGCGCTGACGGGGGCGGCCTCGGTGTGGTCCACCTCCGCGGTACCCACGTCGGCGTTCGCCATCTCCATGTGCGCCTTGCTGTCCCGGCTGCGGATCAGGATCAGCGTCGCGGCGAAGCCCAGCAGGGCAATCACGGCTCCGCCGAGAAACGCGCTCTGGAATCCCTCGTTGAGGGCGTTGGGCAGCGTCGAATTACCCGCCGCCATCACGTCGTCCGTGCGGGAAGTGGCGATCGTCGAGAGCACGGCGAGTCCCAGGGCACCGCCGATCTGCTGTGAGGTGTTGATCAGCCCGCTGGCCAGACCCTGCTCGCGCTCCTCCACTCCGGAGACGGCCGCGATCGTCGAGGTCACGAAGCCGAACCCGAGTCCGATTGCCGCCAGCAGCGAAGCGCCGACGATGTCGGTCAGGAAGCCGCCGCCGACCGACACCTGGCTGAACCAGAGGAGGCCCGCGGAGACGAACAGCATTCCCGCCGCCAGGATCGGCTTGAAGCCGAACCGGGTGACGAGCTGCCCGCCGAGGCCGGCGGCCACGATGATCGTCACCGCCAGCGGCAGGTAGGAGAGCCCGGCGTGGATCGCGCTGTACCCGAGCACCTGCTGCATGTACAGGGAGATGAAATAGAACATCGAGAACAGGGAGGCTCCGAGGAGCAACCCGACGACGTTGGCGCCCGTCAGGGTCCGCAGCCGGAAGATCCGGAAGGGAACGAGCGGCGCCTTCGACCGCATCTCGATGGCGACGAATGCGCCGATCAGCGCGACCGAGAGGGCCAGCAGGGAGACGATCTTGGTCGAGCCCCAGCCCGAGCTGCTGGCGTCGAGCAGGGAGTAGGCGAGCAACGAGAGACCGGCCGTGATGGTGACGGCGCCGGCGGCGTCGTAGTGACGCGTCGCTGACTCCGAGCGGCTCTCGGGGATCAACCCGGGCGTGAACGCCAGGGCGATCGCTGCGACCGGGACGTTCACCCACAGCACCCATTCCCAGCCGAGCCCGTCGGTGAGGATCCCCCCGAGCAGGACGCCCGCGGCACCGGCCGAGCCGGCGACGGCGCCCCAGGCGCCCAGCGCCTTGTTGCGCTCAGCGCCGTCCTTGAACAACATCGTGACGATGGAGAGGGCGGACGGAGAGACGATCGCGGCACCGAGGCCCTGGGCGGCACGCGCGGCGATCAGCTGACCCTGAGTCGCGGCGAAACCCGCCGCCAGGGACGCGATGCCGACCACTGCGAGACCGGTCATGAAGACCCTGCGCCGGCCAAGGAGGTCAGCGGCCCGGCCCCCGAGCAGGAGGAAACCGCCGAACGCGATCACGTACGCGTTGACAATCCAGGGGAGGTTCTCCTCCGAGAAGTTCAGGCCCTTGCCGATGCTCGGCAGGGCGACATTGACGATGGACGCATCGAGCACGACGATGAACTGCGCGACGCAGAGCAGGATCAGTGCGGTCCATCTTTTGTCCAAGTATTCCTGTGCGGTGGTCATCCCCCTCGACTCCTTTCGGTCACTTGCCGGCTCTTGTTGCCGGCCTCACCCTTACGACGAACTGGGTCTCTCGAAATGGACATCTTCGTCATGTAAGCTCTCTATTCGGAAGCGGAGTTCCGGTTTCGGTTAGGAACTATACGGAACTTGGATTCCGTTTGCAGAGTGAGCTTCGCCACACATTCAGCTTCGCGGCAGAGGGAACGAAAACCCAATGACAACCCTCACAGAGATCAAGCCCAAGTCACACCAGGACACCAGCTTCGAGCCCGGGCTGCGCGCCGATGCGCGTCGCAACCAGCAGGCGGTGATCGCCGCCGCCAAGAAGCTGTTCGCGGAGGAGGGCCTGGACGCGCAGATGCCCGACGTCGCCAGGGCCGCGAAGGTCGGCGTGGGCACCGTCTATCGCCACTTCCCGACGAAGGACGACCTGATCGCGGCGCTGGCAGGCGAGCGCTTCGTGCGGCTGGCCGAGAAGGCCCGGGAGGAACTCGAGGCCGAAGACCCGTGGGAGGGCCTCTGCGACTTTATCCGCTTCTCCGCGCAGATCCAGGCCGATGACCGCGGGCTCTGCGAGGTGATGGGCTCCCGTCCGGAGGTGATGGGCGGCGCGGCCGAGGCAGTCGGCCTCGAAAAGCTCTGCGACCAGCTCGTCAAGCGGGCTCAGCGCTCGGGAGACCTCCGCAAGGACGTCGAGTGGCTGGAGATCCCCATGATCGCCTGTGCCCTGGGCGGAATCACCAAGGCGCACGGGCCCGGCGCCGGCCGCTGGCCGCGGCTGGTGGAGATCGTCATCGACGGGCTGCGCGCGCCCGCAAAGTCGAAGCTGCCGAAGCCGCTCAGCACCTAACGGGTTGCTCCTCGGCTACGCCTGCGGAGCACCCTCGCATCATTTCGCCCGCTTGCGCAGCGGCGCGAACGATCGCCAGGTTCTCGTGTTGGCGATCTGATCGGCGCTGAGCCAGGCCCGGCGTGCAGTCGCCACCGAGTAGCGGATGTTCGCCAGCGTCTCCGTGCCGTGCGCGTCCGTGGTGCAGATGATCCGCACCCCCGCCTCGGCGGCAAGCTTGGCGTTGTGCTCGTTGAGGTCCCGCCGGTTCGGGTTGCCGTTGATCTCGATCATCGTGCCGGTCCTCGCGGCCGCCTCAGCGATCCGCGTCATGTCCACTGCGTAGGGCTCCCGCCGCAGCAGCAGCCGTCCCGTGAGGTGCCCGATGCAGTCGACCATCGGGTTCTCCATCGCCGCGATCACCCGGTCGGTCATCGCCTTCTCGGAGATGTTGAAGGAGGTGTGGACGCTCGCCATCACCCAGTCGAGCTCGCTGAGCAGCTCGTCCGGGTAGTCCATTGAGCCGTCGGTTCCGATGTTCACCTCCGAGCCGGCCAGCAGCCGGAAGCCCCGCGGCGCCGATTCGTTCCAGGCACGGATCTCCTTGATGCGCTTGGCGAGCTGCTTTGCGGTGACGTGGTTGCCGAAGCCGTGGCTTGCGGAGTGGTCGGTGATCGCCAGGTACCCGTAGCCGCGCCGCCGGGCCTCCTCCGCCATCTCCTCCAGGCTGTTCCGCCCATCCGACAGGGTCGTGTGGCAGTGGAGGTCGCCACGGATATCGTCGACGGTGACCAGGTCGGGCAATTCGCCGGTATCGGCCGCCTCGATCTCGCCCCGGCCTTCGCGCAGCTCCGGCTCGATGTAGGGGAGGCCGAGCAACTCGTACACGCCCGCCTCCTCCGGAAAGCGGTGGACCTTCTTGCCCTCGACCTCGGCCACGCCATGCTCGCTGACCGAGTAGCCGCGCTGGAGTGCCCGTTCGCGAAGCTCGACATTGTGCTCGGCGGAGCCGGTGAAGTGCTGGAGCAGGTTGCCGAAGGTCTCCTCCGTGCCGATACGCAGGTCGACCTTGAGGCCGGCGTGGGTGAGCACGCTGGCGGCGACGTCCCCGCCCCGCCGCGACTCGGCGGAGAGCCCGTGCGTTGCCAGCGCCTCCACTAGGGCGGCCGGATCGTCGGTCGTCGCGATCAGATCGAGGTCCTTGCAGGTCTCGGTCCAGCGCCGAGCCGAACCCGCGATCTCGATCCGGTTCGCCACCCCGAGGCCGAGGAGGTCCGAGCGGATCTCCTCCGCGACCGGGAGGACGTTCGAGAGGAGCAGGCGCTCCCCGATGCCGTCCTCCGTGACACCCTCGAGCGCGGAGAGGATGCTCTCCTCCTTCTTCGCGCCGAGGCCGCGCATCCCGGCGATCCGGCCCTGTTCTGCGGCCTCCTTCAGCTGGGTGAGGTTCTCGACGCCGAGCTCGTTGTAGATCCGGCGGGCTGTCTTCGCCCCGAGGCCGGGAACCCGCGTCACCTCGACCAGGGTCGCCGGGAACTTCGTCTTCAGCTTGTCCGCCGACGGGATGCTGCCGGTCTCGATCAGCGTTTCGATCTTCTCCGCCAGCGTCTTGCCGATCGCGGGCAGCTCCGTAAGCCGACCATCCTCGGCGAGCTGCTCGATCGAGACCGGGCTCTCCGCCACCGTGCGCGCCGCCTCCCGGTAGGCCTGCACCCGGAAGCGGTCGGCCCCATCGAGCTCGTAGAGGATCCCGAGCTCCCGCAGGGCAGCAGCGATCTCCGCGTTTCGCATGATCGAAAACTAGAGGGGACGGCTATCTTGCCGCCGTGCCCGACCCCGCCGCCCCCGGGTCCAGTGACGCCTGGGTCATCCTCCCCACCTATAACGAGGCCGAGAACCTCGAGCGGATTGTGAACGCCGTGCTCCAGCAACTCCGCCACTCCGGCCGGGTACTGGTGGTCGACGACAACTCGCCGGACGGCACCGGGGAGATCGCCGATCGCCTGGCTGACTCGAACGAGTCGGTCTCCGTCCTGCACCGTTCCCGCAAGGAGGGGCTCGGACCCGCCTACCTGGCGGGCTTTCACGTCGCCCTCGACGCCGGCGCCCAGCGCATCGTCGAGATGGACGCCGACTTCTCCCACGATCCCGCCTATCTGCCGAAGTTGATCGGCGCGGCCGAGCACTACGACCTGGTGATCGGGTCGCGTTACGTCCCGGGCGGAGGCGTCACCGAATGGGGGCCGGTGAGGAGGTTCATCAGCCGGGGCGGAAGCTCCTATGCACGGGTCGCCCTCGGCCTGCCGATCCGGGACCTCACGGGCGGTTTCAAATGCTTTCGCCGCGAGGTCCTCGAGACGATCAACCTCGACACGATCCAGGCGCGGGGGTATGCCTTCCAGGTCGAGACCACCTATCGCGCGATCAGGGCCGGCTTCCGGGTGGTCGAGATCCCGATCGTCTTCAGGGACCGCACCGACGGCACCTCGAAGATGACCCGGTCGATCGTCGCCGAGGCGATGTGGCGGGTCCCCGCCATGAGATTCCGGCGCTGGTGAGCTGCTTCACTTTGTAAAGTAAGTGCTCCACCCCGGGCTAGACTGGGTACTGACCTTCAAACCGCGACCGAGGAGACCACCGTGCCGGGCAAGCTTGACGATGTAACCGACGCCACCTTTCAGTCCGACGTGCTCGAGGCGGACGGCCCCGTGCTCGTCGACTTCTGGGCGCCCTGGTGCGGTCCGTGCCGCGTGGTTCATCCCGTCCTCGAGGAGATCGACTCCGAGCGCGACGACCTCAAGATCGTCAGCCTGAACACCGACGAGAACCCGCAGACCGCGGCCAAGTACGAGGTCCTCTCGATCCCGACGATGATCGTCTTCAAGGAGGGTGACGTCGCGACGCGGCTGGTCGGCGCCCGCCCGAAGGCACGGCTCGAGTCCGAACTCGAGCCAGTGCTCGCGTAGCGAGCACGATCGCCTGATTCTGGCGCCTAGCCGACCTTCTTCTCGAAGCCGTCGAACAGGATCTTCAGGCCGCGCTCGAAGCGACGATCGTTTGCCCGGTCGCCTGAGAAGGTCTCCATCACGCGCTCCATGGCCTCGCGCAGGTCACCGCGGAAGAGCTTGCTGGTGTTCGGGTACTCGCCCGTGGCGAGCTGGGACTCGAAGAAAGCCAGGCCCGACTCGGCCATGTTCGGGTCGCCCTGGGCCTCGTACATCTCCTGGAGGGTCTCCCGCAGGCTGAACCCGAAGACGTAGTCGTCCATGAGGGCCACGAGTTCAAGACGCTCTCGTCGGGGAACCCTCAGCTCGCTGACCGCCGCCAGTGACTGCTCGAAATGCTTCAGCCCGCTCGGCCCGGATTGCGCGGGCTCGCCCATCGCCTCGAAGATCCAGGGGTGGTTCTTGAAGGCCCTGCGGGTCGCCCGTGCAATCTTGGACAGCGCGTCACGCCAATCCCCCGACAGCTCGTCATCGGGAACGATGAGCTCCCCGATCACGACGTCCCACATCAAGGCGAGCAGCTCGTCCTTGCTGCGAACGTAGTGGTAGAGGCTCATCGTCCCGGCCCCGAGCTCCCGGGCGATCCGGCGCATCGAGAGCTCGTCAAAGCCGTCGGCGTCGGCGATCTTCAGCGCCGTCGCGCCGATCTGCTCGCGAGAGAGGCCGGCCCTCCGGGTGCCGGGCTCCTCGCGCATCCAGATCACCTCATCCGGCTCTTCGCGCTTCGGACGAGATCGGCGGTCACTCCGGGTGCGGACCTGCCTGGTTCGGGATCTTTCGGGACGAGACGACATTTC
>DATDKQ010000021.1:0-12794 GCA_036519915.1 Solirubrobacterales bacterium
GGCCGCGGCGAGGGTCGAGTCCGAGCTCGGGCTGAGCGTCGTGCCGGGCGGCCGGCACGAGGGCCACGGCACCCACAACCGGATCGTGCCGCTCGGTGGCGGGTACCTCGAGCTGATGGCGGTCGCCGATCCCCACGAGGCTGCGGACTCGCCCATGGGCAGCGCGGTACAGGCGAGGCTCACCGAGCAAGGGGACGGCCTTTTCGCCTGGGTGATCGTTCTGGACGGCGTAGAGCAGTTCGCCGATCGCCTCGGCCTGCCGGTGATCACGGTCGCGAGGGAGGGACTCAGCGCCCGGGTGGCGGGCCTCGCTGAGGCGTTGCGGAATCCGGTTCTTCCTTTCTTCCTCGAACGGGACGAGGGTGTGGCCGATCCGGGTGAGGGGGCCGACGCAGGCGGAATCACGTGGCTCGAGGTGGCCGGCGACCGCGAGGCCCTCGAGAGCCTGCTCGGCGACACCGAGCTTCCGGTCACGGTGGTGGATGGACCGGTTGGCGTGATAGCGATGGGGATCGGCGAGCGCGAGCTTCGGAATCGCTAGCGCCGCCTCGCCCTACCCTTCCTGTCGGACATGGACAGGATTCGCAACTTCTCGATCATCGCCCACATCGATCACGGCAAGTCGACGCTCGCCGACCGAATCCTCGAGCTCACGGGCACCGTGGACGCGCGCTCCCACGTGCCGCAGATGCTCGACTCGATGGACCTCGAGCGGGAGCGCGGGATCACGATCAAGGCGCAGGCGGTGCGCGTGGCCTACACGGCGGCAGACGGCGAGACGTACCACCTGCACCTGATCGACACGCCCGGGCACGTCGACTTCTCCTACGAGGTCTCACGCAGCCTCGCGGCCTGCGAGGGCGCTCTGCTGGTCGTCGATGCGGCCCAGGGCGTTGAGGCGCAGACCGTCGCCAACGCCTACGCTGCGATCGACGCCGGCCTCGAGCTGATTCCCGTCCTCAACAAGGTGGACCTCCCGGGGGCAGACCCGGACGGCGTCGCGGCGCAGGTCGCGGACCTGCTGGGCGGCGATCCATCCGAGGCGCTGCGCATTTCGGCGAAGACCGGAGAGGGCGTCGGGGACGTCCTGGAGGCGATCGTAAAGCGGATCCCGCCGCCCGAGGGCGAGCCCGAGGCGCCGCCGCGGGCGCTGATCTTCGACTCAGAGTTCGACCAGTACCGAGGCGTGGTGGCGTTCGTGCGGATGGTCGACGGGCGTTTCTCCAAGGGCGAGCCGATCGTGGCGATGCAGGCCCGGACGCAGGCGGAGATCGATGACATCGGCTTCTTCACGCCGAAGATGACTCCCGCGAAGGGGATGTCAGCCGGCGAGGTCGGGTACGTGATCACCGGGATCAAGGACGTCACCAAGCTGCGCGTCGGCGACACGCTGACCAGCCGGGAGCAGCCCGCCGCCGAGGCGCTACCCGGCTACCGCGAGGTCCGGCCGATGGTCTTCTGCGGGCTCTTCCCGATCGATACCGACCGATACTCCGACCTTCGCGACGCCCTCGATCGCCTTGCCCTCAACGATGCCGCGCTCTCATACGAGCCCGAGACCTCCGACGCGCTCGGCTTCGGCTTCCGCTGCGGCTTCCTGGGCCTGCTCCACATGGACATCGTCCGGGAGCGTCTGGAGCGCGAATACGACCTCGAGCTGCTCGCCACGACGCCAAACGTGCGCTATGAGGTGAAGCTGATCAACACCGGCGAGGTGGTCGAGGTCCGCAGCCCGACGGACATGCCGGATCCCGCCTCGATCGAGTCGATCTCGGAGCCGTACATCAGGGCGACGATCATCACCCCCAACGAGTACGTCGGGCCGGTTATGGAGCTCTGCCAGAAGCGCCGGGGCCAGCACGTGGGGCTCCACTACCTCTCGCCGACCCGGGTCCAGGTCCAGTACGACCTGCCGCTCGCTGAGATCGTGCTCGACTTCTTCGACCAGCTCAAGTCGCGCAGCAAGGGCTACGCCTCGCTCGACTACGAGCCGATCGGGAACAGGCCCTCGGACCTGGTCAAGCTCGACGTCCTACTCGCCGGAGACAAGGTCGACGCACTCTCCCTGATCGTCCACAGGGAGGCCTCCTACGATCAGGGCCGCAACCTGGTCGAGCGTCTCCGCAAGACGATCCCGCGGCAGCAGTTTGACGTCCCGGTTCAGGCGGCGATCGGCGCCAACGTAATTGCCCGGGAGACAGTCAAGGCGGTACGCAAGGACGTGACGGCCAAGCTCTACGGCGGCGACGTGACCCGGAAGCGGAAGCTCCTCGAAAAGCAGAAGAAGGGCAAGAAGCGGATGAAGCAGGTGGGCGCCGTCGAGGTGCCGCAGGAGGCGTTCCTTGCCGTCCTGGAGATGGATGGCGATGGCAAGTAGCGAGCAGCGGCTGGCGCTGGCGCAGGCCGGCATGGAGGCCTTCAACGAAGGCGACATGGCGCGGATGCTCGCCGCGCTCACCGGGGACGTCGAGGTCTACGCCTCGCCGGAGATGGCGAATGCGGGGCAATACAGCGGACATGACGGGTTCGTCACCTGGATCACGGCCTGGACTGACGCCTGGGAGGAGGTGGGGGCCGAGGTCACTGACAACACCCCGGTCGGGGAGCGCCACGTGGTCACCACAGTTCACCAGGAGGGCCGGGGCCGCGGCGGGATCGAGGTGAGCATGCAGCTCGCCTTCCTCTTCGATGTCAACGAGCAGGGCTTGTGCAGCTACCTGGCGATGCTTCCGACCCCCGAGGAGGCGGTCCGGATGGCCGAGGCGCGGGAGAGCCCCTAGACGCTGACCCGCCTCAGGGGGAGGCCGAGCCGCGATTCGATCTTTCCCAAGGGATCCTTGGCGCCATTGTTCAGGAGCACGACCTCGTCCGCGGGGTATCCGCGCAGCTCGTCCTCCAGGGCCTGAGCCGGGTCCGCGTCGCCCACGGACCCGCTCACCGGTAGCCCAGCGGCGACCAGGACGCCCGCGGAGCGGGCGAGGCGCGCCTCGGCCTCGCGGCGAGCCTTGTCCTCGGCGGAGAGCCAGCGATCCAGGCGGTGACTTGGGACCGGGACGAGGAGACGCACATCCGATGGCGACCCCGTGATGTCGGCGATTCGCTGCGCCGCGGCCGGGGTGGCCTCGGCCACTGCCAGCACAAGTACGCGATGCCCAGCGTCCTCGCTCGGGGCGACCTCGAGCTTGCCATCGGGTTTCGCGCGGGCTGCGAACGTGACCAGCGAGGTCGCGGCCACCGCACCCACCGCCATTCCGACCCCGGCCCCGAGCCCCGTCGACGAGAGGGCCATCGCAGCCGCCACGGGCGTGCAGATCGCGGCGATGATCAGCGGAATGGCGAAGGGGCGGAAGCGCGTGCCCCCTTGTGGATCCCTGGTGGTTAGGAACGGAGACACCTTCTCTACCTAGCCTAGCCACGGATTGGGAAAGCCCCAAGGACCTCTCGATTCCTAGAATCCGCGGCCGTGGCGGTGAGGACCGAGGGCATAGGGAAGCAATGGGATCCGGCGACCTACGAGGTGGGGACGGAGAAGATCCGCGAGTTCGCGAATGCGATCGGTGCTGCGAACCCCGTGCATCTCGACCACGAGGCCGCCAAGGCGGCCGGCTTTCGCGATCTGGTCGCCCCGCCGATGTTCTGCGTCGTCTACAGCGCCCGGGCGATGGCCCCGGCGATCCTCGACCCGGAGATCGGGATGAATCTGGCGGTGATGCTGCACGGCTCCCAGGAGTTCGAGTGGGAGGAGCCGGTCTGCGACGGCGACGTGGTCTCCACGACAGCGAAGTGCGTGGAGATCTATGAGAAGGACGGCAAGGGCTTCTACGTCTTCGAGACGATCTCGGCCAACCAGGATGGGAAGCAGACCGTGAAGGGAACCTGGACCAACATCGTCAGGGGGGTCTGATGCCCACGGACCTGAAGCCGGGCGACGCAGTCCCGGAGCTCAGGGTGACGCCGGACAAGTACCTGCCGCATCGCTACGCGGGAGCCTCCGGCGACTTCAACCCGATCCACATCGACCCCGAGTTCGCCAGGCAGGTCGGTCTGCCCGGCAACATCCTCCATGGGCTCTGGATGATGGCCCAGGTCGCGCGCGCCAACGCCCAGCTCGCGGACGGCGATCCGCGCGCGCTGAAGCGCCTCTCGGTCCAGTTCCGGGGGATGGGGTTCCCCGAGCAGGAGCTCGTCGTGAGTGGAACCGTCAAGGAGGCCGACGGCGATCGCGTCGTGGTGGACACAGTGGCCACGCAGGGGGAAAACCAGGTGATCCGCAACGCGGAGGCAGTGGTTCACGTCCCGTAGGCCGGCATTCCTATCCTTAACGCTGTGCTGAGTGAACGCCAGAGCCAGATCCTGAGACTTGTGGTCGAGCGCTACGTCGATGACGGGCGCCCGGTCGGGTCCAGCGCGCTCGTCAAGCGCGCGGACATCGCCTGGAGCTCCTCCACCGTGCGGGCCGAACTCGCAAGCTTGGAGGATGGGGGCTTCCTCACGCACCCCCACACCTCCGCAGGTCGAGTCCCCACCGACAGCGGCTACCGCTTCTACGTGGAGCAGCTTCTCGAGCGGCAGGACAGGCTGCCCCGCCCGACCTCGGAGGCCCTCGGACTCTCACGCATGCGCCGTGAGGTCGACGTCGCGATCCGCGACACGACCACCGCGCTCTCCCAGGTCACAGACCTGGTGGCCCTCGTCACCGCTCCTCCGCTGCATACGGCCACGATCCACAGGATCGAGGTGCTGCGACTGCAGCCGCGGGTGGTGATGGTCGTCGTGATCGCCTCGAACGGCGGCGTGACGAAGCGCGCCTTCACCTTCGAGCGGGAGGTCGACCCGGGGTTGGTCGAGTGGGCCGCCAGCTACCTGAACGAGCGACTGGCCGGCCTCGGCCTCGGGGCTCGGATGGCCGTGGACCGGCTGCGCGACGAGGAGTTGGGCGACCAGGAGAGGGCCTTCCTGGCGGAGATCTCGGGCGCCTTCACCGACCTCGACGAATCGGCTGAGGACACCCTCTACGTCGACGGGACGGCCCGGTTGCTCTCCGAGGAGCACCTCGCCGACCTGCCGCACGCCGACGATCTGATGCGGGCGCTCGAGCGCCGGGTGAACGTCCTGCGCGCGCTTCGCACGGCGATCGACCAGCGCTCGGTATTCGTCTGGATCGGCGGCGAGAACCCGGCGCCGGAGCTGCGCTCCGTGAGCGTGGTGGGCGCCAACTACGGGCTCGGCTACCGGAACCTCGGATCAGTCGGGATCATCGGCCCGCTCCGCATGGACTACGCCACCGCGATCGCCAGCGTCCGGGGGGCCGCCGGCGAGCTCTCCCGCTTCTTCGAGACGGTCTACGACGAGTAGCCGCCAGGCCATGGCAACGACCAAGCGCGACTACTACCAGGTGCTGGGTGCCGATCGGAGCGCCTCCGACGGAGAGATCAAGAAGGCGTTTCGCAAGCTCGCCCGAGAGCTCCATCCGGACGTCAACGCCCACGATCCGGCGGCCGAGGAGAAGTTCAAGGAGGCCGCAGAGGCCTATGAGGTGCTCTCCGACGCGGAGCGCCGCCGGACCTACGACCGCTTCGGTCACGAGGGGCTGCGCTCCGGTGGCTTCGAGCCGGGGGCAGGGTTCGGGAGCTTTCAGGACATCTTCGATGCGATCTTCGGAGGCGGCGATCCCTTCGGCGGTTTCGGTCGCGGATCCGGCGCGGGCGCCGACATCGGGGCGGTCGTCGGGATCGGCCTGGAGGACGTCCTGGAGGACCAGAACCGGGAGATCTCGTTCGAGGCCGTGAGCGTCTGTGAGCGCTGCCGAGGCAACGGCGCGGAGCCCGGCACGCCGATCGAGACCTGCCCCAAGTGCGAGGGCACCGGCCAGCTGCGCGAGGTGAGCCGGAGCATCTTCGGCCAGGTCGTGCGCGCGATGCCCTGCGATCGCTGCGGCGGCGATGGCCGGATCCCCGAGACCCCGTGTGAGCTCTGCGGCGGCGCGGGGCGGGTGACCGAAATGCGCACCTGGGAGGTCGAGATCCCGGCCGGAATCGAGGACGGACAACGGGTGCGGATCGCGGGCGCTGGACACGCGGGCGCGGCCGGCGGCCGCCAGGGCGACCTCTACGTCGAGATCCGGATCGAGCCGGACGAGCGCTTCTCTCGTCAGGGCACCGAGCTGATCGCCCGGGCGGAGGTTCCAGTGACGACCGCGATCGTCGGCGGCGAGGTGTTCGTGCCGACGCTCGAGGGCGAGGTGGGGATCGACGTGCCGGCGGGCACGCAGCACGGCGACATGAGCAAGCTCAAAGGCCGGGGCCTGCCGCCGCTGCACGGGGGACGCCGGGGCGACCAGCACGTGGTCTTCGAGCTCGTGGTGCCCACCGACCTCGACCCGGGGCAGCGCGAGGCCGCCGAGCGGCTCGCCGAGACGCTGGGCGAAGAGCAACCCTCACGGCAGAAATGATCCGCCTCGCGGTCCGCTGCGAGCCGGAGTACGCGGAGCAGGTGATGTCCAATCTGCTCGAGCTCGCGCCGAACGGCCTGGAGGAGGAACGCGGCCCGGGCTGGGTGGAGTTCGCGATCTACGGGCCGCCCGGCGAGGTCCCGGAGCTGGGTGAGCTCCAGGCGGCGGCGGGCGGCTCCCTCGTGGACGTCACCACCACGTCCGTGCCGGACGACTGGGCCGATCGGTGGGTCGACTTCCACCGCCCCATCGAGGTCGCCGGCAGGATCGGGGTGCGCCCTTCATGGTGGGATCCGCAGGACGGCCTGATCGACGTCCTCATCGACCCCGGCCGCGCCTTCGGGACCGGCGGCCATCCGACGACGCGCCTGTCTCTGGCGCTCCTGATCGAGCTCGAGGCGGCCGGGGAGGCATCGGGCCCGATCGCCGACTGGGGCACCGGCTCAGGTGTACTCGCGATCGCCGCGGCCAAGCTGGGCTGGAGCCCGGTGACCGGCTGCGACCGGGAGGAAGCCTCCCTGGAGACCGCGCGGGCCAATGCGGAGGCCAACGGCGTCGAGTTGGCGCTCGAGCGGCTTGACGTCCGGGAGACCGCGCCACCGCTGGCGCGCACCGTCGTCGCGAACCTGACGGGCAATCTGCTCAAGGACTGCGCCCGTCACCTGCAGCGCGACGGCGACGCCCCGGCGACACTCGTCTGCTCCGGGATGCTGGAGACCGAGATCGGCGAGGTAGCGAAGGCATTCGCGCCGCTCGGCCTCGAGCAGAGCCGGCGGCTGACCGAGCACGAGTGGGGGGCGCTGCTCCTGCGACGCGCCCCGAGCGGCTGATGGCGCCCGAGCTCGGCCCGCAACTGCCGATCGCCATGTTCGACTCGGGTGTCGGCGGGCTCACCGTCCTCCACGAGTGCCTCGTGTCTCTGCCCGAGGAGGACTACGTCTACCTCGGCGACGACGCCCGGTTTCCCTACGGCGCCCGAACCCCAGACGAGCTCCGAGAACACGTCGATCAGGTGAGCCGCTTTCTCCTGGCGCGCGGGGCGAAGCTCCTGGTGATCGCCTGCAACTCGGCCGCCTCCGCGGGGCAGGGGGTGGCCAGGGAGATCGCGGCAGAGGCGGGCATCGGTGTCGTGACGGTGATCGATCCCGAGGCCGAGATCGCCGCGACGCTCAGCCGGACGGGAAAGGTCGGCGTTCTCGCGACGCCCGCCACGGTGCGGAGCGGCGCCTACCTCCGCTCGATCGCAGCGCAGCAGCGTGCGCTGACCGTGACTGAGGTGGAGGCACCGGATCTGGCGGCGGTGATTCAACGCGGCTTCCCGTTCTCAGAGAGCGTCGTCGAGATGGTCCGCGCCTATTGCGAGCCGCTGAAACGGGCGGAGGTCGACACCGTGATCCTCGGGTGCACCCACTACCCGCTCGTCGCCCCGATGCTGCAGCGGGTCCTCGGACGGGACGTCCACCTGGTCACCGCGGGACACGCGATCGCGGCGACCGCACAGCGGGTCCTGGCGGAGGCGGGGCTCGCGAAAAGCGGCAATGAAGAGGGGACCTACCGGTTCCTCTGCACCGGCGACCCGGAGGATTTCCGCGAGCTGGGGACCCGCTTCCTGCAGATGCCACTCGGGAAGATCGAGCGAGTGGACCTCCCCTGAACGGATTGTGCGCACTTTCCCGGCCCTGAGACGGGAAATCGCTCGAGATTCCATCGATGGCGGCCATAACTCCTGACGAGGTCCCGTTCTGGCCCTGGGGGCTGCTCCTCTTCATTGCGGGCCTTTACGTCCTCGGCGTCGCTGCCCTGATCGCCGCCGGCCGCCGCGAGGATGCGCGCGCGCTGGCCGGGTTCATCCCGGACTGCCTCGTGCTCGTCTGGCGGCTGGCCAGGGACAGGCGAATCTCACGCCCTCGTCGCGCCCTCCTCTTCGCTGTCCTCGGTTACCTCGCCCTGCCGATCGACCTGGTCCCTGACTTCCTGCCCGGGATCGGCCAGCTCGACGACGCGGTCCTGCTCGGCCTCGCGCTGCGCGTCGTGGTTCGCGGCGGCGGGATCGAGCTCCTGCGCGAGGCGTGGCCCGGCCCGCAGGCGTCGCTCACCCTGGTGCTGCGCGCCGCGGGTCTCGAGACCAACGGCGTGTCCCGCCAGGGATCGCGCCCCTGACGGGACACGCCGTACGGGGCAGCGACCCCTCCGACTACGCTTTAGGCGATGAGCATCCTCGAGCAGGTCCAGGAGGACGTGAAGACGGCCATGAAGGCCCGCGAGCGCGAGCGCGTCGGCCAGCTGCGCATGATCGTCAACGCGCTCCAGGCCGAAGAGAAGGAGGGCAACGGCGACGAGGTCGCCGCGCTGCAGCGCGAGCGCAAGCGCCGCCTCGACGCCGCCGAGGCCCTGCGTGAGGGCGATCGGACCGAGCAGGCGACTGCCGAGGAGGCCGAGGCGAAGCTGATCGAGGGGTATCTGCCCGAGCAGCTCTCGGACGAGGAGCTCTCTGAGCTGGTGGCCGGAGCGATCGACGAGGCCGGCGCCACTGAGCCCAAGGACATGGGGGGCGTGATGAAGGTGCTGATGCCGAAGGTCGGCGGGCGAGCTGACGGCAAGCGGGTCAGCCAGGCGGTGCGCGAGGCACTTGGCTCGTAGGCAGCTCACGATCGACAACACGGTCGCCGCGGAGCTGGCCGGCTCCGAGGACGCCGTGCTGAAGTCGCTGGAGGGGCATCTCGACGTTGACCTCTTCCTGCGCGGCAACGTCCTCACCCTGGACGGCGACGCCGGAGACGTGCGCACGGCGGAGACCGTGGTCGGAGAGCTGGTCGACCTGATCGAGCAGGGACATGAGATCGCCCCCGGCACGATCGAGGCCGTCACCGGCGCGCTCGACAAGCACGAGAGCCCGGCGGAGATCCTCGAGGACGTCGTCTGGCAGCACCGCAACACCCGGATCGCCCCAAAGACTGTCAACCAGAAGCAGTACGTCGACTCGATCCGGCGACACACGATCACCTTCGGGATCGGACCTGCCGGCACCGGCAAGACCTTCCTGGCAGTGGCGATGGCGGCCGCGGCGCTCTCGCGCGGCGACGTTCAGCGCGTGATCCTGACGCGCCCGGCGGTGGAGGCAGGGGAGCGCCTCGGCTTCCTACCGGGCGACATACAGGCCAAGGTCGATCCCTACCTGCGCCCTCTCTTCGACGCGCTCTACGACATGCTCGATCCGGAGCGGGTCAACTCCTACTTCGAACGCGGCACGATCGAGGTGGCGCCGCTGGCCTTCATGAGGGGCCGCAGCCTGAATTCTTCGTTCGTGATCCTGGACGAGGCGCAGAACACGAGCCCCGAGCAGATGAAGATGTTCCTCACTCGGCTGGGCTTCGGTTCGAAGTTCGTGGTCACCGGCGACATCACCCAGATCGACCTCGAGAAGGGCTCACGCTCGGGACTGATCGAGGTAGGCGACATCCTCACCGGGGTGGAGGACATCAACTTCATCCGCTTCGGCGGCGAGGACGTCGTCCGCCACAAGCTTGTGCAGCGGATCGTCGCTGCCTACGGCGAGGCCGAGAGCCGCGCCCAATCCGGCGAGTCCGGGAGCGACTGACATCGACCTCTCGGACGTCCCCGGCGATCTGAGGCGAGCCGTGGGCGCCGCCCTGCATGCCGCCGGGGTGAGCGACGGGCACATCGGCCTGCAGATCGTCGGCGAGGGCCGGATGCGGACGCTCAACTACGCAGCGCGCGGGGTCGACGAGGCGACGGACGTCCTCGCCTTCCCGATCGACCCTGTTATTACGGGTGGCTCCTCGCCTTCGGCTGCGGAGCCCCCTCGCATTAGGGACACGGGTCCACGTGAGCTCGGCGACGTCTTCATCTGCCCGGAGAAGGCGACCGATGTCACCGAGGCCGCGGTGCACGGCGCGCTCCATCTCTGCGGGTACGACCACGAGTCGGACGGCGGGGAGATGCTCGAGCTGCAGGCCAGGGTGATGGCCTCCTTGCGGTGACCAAGTCCGGTTTCGTCGGAGTGGCGGGGCGGCCGAACGTCGGCAAGTCGACGCTGGTCAACGCGATCGTCGGCGCCCGCGTCGCGATCGTCTCCGAGCGTCCGCAGACCACCCGCCGCGCGATTCGCGGTGTGTCCACGGACGCCGACGGAGGCTGGCAGCTGGTGCTCACCGACCTGCCCGGCGTGCAGCGCCCACGCGACGCCCTCACCGAGCGCATGCAGCGGCGTGTCGAGCGAGAGATCGCCGATTCGGACTCGGTCCTCTTCGTCATCAACGCCGAGCAGGGCGTCGGTCCCGGGGACCGCTTCATCGCCAAGGCGCTGCTCCAGGCGAACGCCGAGACCCCGGTGGTCTGTGCGGTCAACAAGATCGATCGGCTCAACAACGCGGAAACCGCCGCCGTCCTCGCGCAGACCGCCGAGCTCGAAGGGGTCGACGAGATCTTCCCGGTCAGCGCCCGCAGAGGGATCGGCCTCGAGGTGTTGATCGACAAGCTGGTCGAGCTCATGCCGGAGGGGCCCTTCCTGTTCCCGCCGGAGCAGCGTTCGGACCTCCCGAGCGAGGTCCTGCTCGCCGAGCTGGTCCGCGAGCAGGTCCTCCGCCGCACCCGCGACGAGCTCCCCCACGCCGTCGAGGTCCAGATCGGCGAGGTCGCGTATCGCGAGGACGGAGTGGTTGAGGTGCGCGCCCAGATCTGGGCAGAGACCGAGTCCCAGAAGGGAATCCTGATCGGCTCCGGCGGCCGCAAGATCAAGGAGATCGGCACCGCGGCACGCGCGGAGCTCGAGCAGGAGCTCGGCGCCCGCGTCTTCCTCGACCTCCAGGTCCGGGTCCGGAAGCGCTGGCGCAAGGACGAGGGCCTGCTCGATCGGCTCGGCATCGAGTAGCTGAACACCCGCCGTCAGGCGCGCAAGCAGGGGGTTCGTACAATCGCCCGATGGTCGTGCAGACCGCCAGAGACGCGGCGAAGGTGCGCTTCGACGAGCGTGGCCTGGTGCCGTGCGTGATGCAGGACGCCCGCTCCGGCGAGGTGCTCACCCTCGCCTACATGAACGAGGAGGCGCTCCAGCTGACTCTGGAGACACGCGAGATCCACCTGTACAGCCGCAGCCGCCGCGAGATCTGGCGGAAGGGAGCGACCTCCGGGAACATCCAGCGCGTTCGGCAGGTCCGCTACGACTGCGACGGCGACGCCCTCGTTGCGCTGGTCGACCCCGCCGGACCCGCCTGCCATACGGGCGAGCGCTCCTGCTTCTACCGTGACCTGGAGGGGACCGCGGACCCGGGCGTCGACGCCCCAGCGGCCGCGGGCGAGCCGGCGCCGCTGCCCTACGAGGCGCTGGCCTCCCTGGAGCGGACTCTGGTGTCGCGCCAGCGCAACCGGCCGGAGGGCAGCTACACGGTCGAGTTGCTCGAGGATCCGAGGCTCGCGAGCGACAAGGTCCGCGAGGAGGCGGCGGAGGTCGTCAAGGCGGCGAGCTCCGAGTCGGAGGAGCGGGTCGCCGAGGAGGGCGCCGACGTCGTCTACCACCTGGCGGTTCTGCTGCTCTCCCGCGGCGTCTCGATGGCCGAGGTGCTGCAGATCCTGAACGGCCGAAGACGGTCCCGATGAACGCGATTGGGGCGAGCCATGAAACGGGTCGCGCTCACGTGCGCCCTCGCATCATGCCCGGCCTCGAGCCGGACCTGGATCGCGCCCGTGAGCTGGCGCGGAGCGCCAACGTGATCCCGGTTCGCTACCGCTTCGTCGACGACCTCGAGACCCCGGTCAGCGCCTTCCTCAAGCTGCGGGGCGACGGCCCCTCGTTCCTGCTCGAATCGGCGGAGCAGGGCCGCCTCGGCCGCTGGTCATTCCTCGGCTTCCGGCCGCGGTCGCTCCTGCGCTGGAGCGACGGGCGGCTCTCCGAGTGGGGCAGCGAATCGGCGTCGGAGTCGGGCTCTGGAGCGGCTCCCGACCGCGTCACCGAGGCCCCCGACCCGTACGCGGCGGTCGCCGACCACCTCGGGCGCTTCCAGATCGCCGAGGCGGATGAGCTGCCTCCGTTCGCCGGCGGAGCCGTGGGCTTCTTCGGCTACGACCTCGTCCGCACGGTCGAGCCCCTCGCCGAGCCGAACCCCGACCCGGTCGGGCTACCCGACATGGCATTGATGATCAGCGACCTGCTGGTCGCCTTCGATCACCAGCGCCACGAGGTCACCGTGATCGCAAATGCGTTCGTCGAGGACGGCGGGATCGAGGACGCGTACGCGCGCGCCGTCGAGGCGATCGGCGAGGTGCGCGAGAAGCTCCGCGAGCCGGTTCCGGCCGTCGAGCCCTCGGCCGGAGCTGCGGACGTCGC
>DATDKQ010000022.1:0-2649 GCA_036519915.1 Solirubrobacterales bacterium
GCGGAGCTCGACCATCCCGGCGCCGCCGCCCATCGCGGCGTTCAGCATGCGCTCCGGGTCGTCTCCCAGGGGGAGGGCGTCGCTGACGAAGTAGAGCCTCGCCCAGCGCAGCCGCTGGCGCCGCAGCTCGCCGATCGACTCAGGGGGCGCGAGATGAGAGGAGCCGGGCGGGGCGTCGGTCACTTCAACTCGCAGCCTAGATCAAGGGATCCAGCACTAAACCGGTGGCTCCTCGGCTTTGCCTGCGGGCCCCCTCGCACTACGATGAGTGGGAACGGGAGCCCACCACGGGCTGAGAGGGCGGCTGAAGCGCCGCCGACCGTCCGAACCTGATCCGGATAATGCCGGCGCAGGGAGGTAGATGGGCAGAGAAGCGGACAATCGATACGACGCGATCTTCGTTGGCGGCGGCGTGATCGGCCTCGCCTGCGCATGGCGCGCGTCCCAGCGCGGGGCGCGGGTGTGCGTGCTGGAGCGGGACCGCCCGGCGGCCGGCGCGACTGGAGTCGCGGCGGGCATGTTGGCCCCGGTGGGAGAGGCGTCCTGGGGGGAGGAGCGGCTCCTGGTCTTCAACTTCGAGTCGCTGGGGCGCTGGCCCGGCTTCGCCGAGCAGCTCGAGGACGAGGCGGAGCTGGAGGTTGGCTTCTCGCAGCCCGGAGCGCTGCACGTGGCTGTGGATCGCGACGAGGCCGAGGAGCTGCGGCGCCGCTACGAGCTGCATCGAAGTCTCGGACTCGATTCGGAATGGCTATCCGGGCGTGAATGCCGGCGGCTCGAAGCGGGTCTCGCCACCGCCGTCCGCGGAGGCGCCCACGTGCCCGGCGAGGCCAGTGTCGATCCGAGGAAGGCGGTCGCGGCCCTGCTCGCGGCGCTGGATCGCCGGAGCGTCGCCGTCCATTCCGGTGCGGCGGTGATGGGCGCCGAGCGTCAGGCCGGCGCCTGGCGCGTCGTGACGGCGGACGGACAGGTGTTCGAAGGGTCGAACCTCGTCCTGGCCGCCGGCTGCTGGTCGGGCCAGGCGCGCTGGCTGCCCGCGGGTGCTCCTCCGGTCCGGCCCGTGAAGGGTGAGATCCTGACGCTTCGCTGCTCGGCCGACGAGCCGGTATGCGATCGCATCGTGGCCGGGGAGCGGGTCTACATGGTGCCCAGGGCTGACGGGCGCCTGATCGTCGGCGCGACTGTGGAGGAGCGGGGCTTCGACACGACCGTCACGGCCGGCGGGGTGCACGAGCTGCTGCGCGAGGCCTACCGGGTGATCCCGGATATCGCCGAGCTCGAGCTGGTAGAGGCGACCGCCGGCCTGCGGCCCGGTTCCCCTGACAACGCGCCTCTGATCGGGCCCGGTGATGCCGAGGATTTGCTGATCGCGACCGGGCACTTCCGCAACGGCGTGCTCCAGGCTCCGGTGACGGCCGACTGTATTGCGGCCCTGCTCGCGGGTGAGACGCCCCCGGTCGACCTGGAGCAGTTCTCGCCCCAGCGGTTCGCCGGGCACCCCGCGGAGTCACCGGTGGAGGTCGCGTGAACGTCGAGTTGAATGGCGAGCTGGTCGCGCTCCCGGAGGGGTCCTTCGTCATCGAGGCGGTGGAGGCATCGGGCGCGGCCGGGGATCAGCGCGGACTGGCCGTCGCCATCGACGGCGAGGTTGTGCCCCGCAGCGAGTGGGGTCGGACCTCGCTGCGGGAGGGGCAGAAGGTGGAGGTCTTGGCCGCGATCCAGGGCGGCGCCGAGGACGGGTTCGAGCTCGGCGGTCGAAGCTGGGGCTCACGGTTGATAGTCGGGACGGGCGGCTTCCGCTCGCTCGAGCAGATGGAGGAGGCCCTGATCGCATCGGGCACCGAGATCGTCACGGTGGCTCTGCGCCGGGTGGATCCCGCGGCCGAGGGGTCTGTCGTGGACGTGACCCGGCGCCTCGGCGTCTTCGTCCTGCCGAACACCGCCGGGTGCTATACGGCGCGGGACGCGGTGCGCACGGCGAAGCTCGCCCGCGAGGCGTTCGAGACCGACTGGGTGAAGCTCGAGGTGATCGGCGACGATCGGACGCTGCTCCCCGACGCGGTCCAGCTGGTGGAGGCGGCTGAGACCCTCGTCGACGACGGTTTCACGGTGCTGCCCTACACCAACGACGACCCGATTCTCGCCCGGCGGCTGGAGGAGGCGGGGTGCGCGGCGGTGATGCCGCTCGGATCGCCGATCGGGTCAGGGATGGGGATCCGCAACCCGTACAACATTCAGATCATCGCCGAGCGCTCCGGGGTGCCGGTGATCCTCGACGCCGGGATCGGCACCGCCTCGGATGCGACCCTGGCGATGGAGCTGGGCTGCGACGCCGTGTTGCTCGCCAGTGCGGTCTCGCGCGCTGAGGATCCCGTGGGAATGGCGACCGCGATGCGCGCCGCGGTCGAGGCCGGCTGGACCGCTCGGAAGGCCGGGCGGATCCCGCGGCGCCTGCACGCCGAGGCCTCGACCCCGCTCGGGGGAAGGCCGGAGCTCTCCTAGGACGCCCGACGGGCTAGACGCGCCGCCGGCTGATCACACGATCGACCGCCTCGCC
Source organism: Solirubrobacterales bacterium (assembly GCA_036519915.1). Lineage (GTDB taxonomy): Bacteria > Actinomycetota > Thermoleophilia > Solirubrobacterales > 70-9 > DASUPK01. The sequence goes on from DATDKQ010000022.1 coordinate 2,555, forward strand.
GACCGACCCGAAGACCCAGCCGACCCCGTGCGCTGCTCGGTTCACGACCGACTCGTCCAGCGGAGCTGAGGTCCGGTCCGGATCTGCTCCAAGTT
>DATDKQ010000023.1:0-9290 GCA_036519915.1 Solirubrobacterales bacterium
TCGAAGGGCGTCTACGACGACGTCGTCTCGGGCCTCGCCGAGCAGGCGAAGGACTACAAGACGGGCGACACGTTCGATCCCGACACGGTGCTGGGCCCGGTCAACTCCGAGCGCCAGCGCGACCGCGTCGAGAGCTTCCTCAAGGACACGAACGGCGCCGAGATCGTCACCGGAGGGAACCGCCCGGACCTGCCGGGCTACTACCTCGAGGCGACGGTCGTCGCGGGCCCGAACCAGGACGACCGGATGATCCAGGACGAGATCTTCGGCCCGGTGATCACGGTTCAGTCCGTCGAGGACGAGGCGAAGGCGATCGAGTGGGCGAACGGGGTCCGTTACGGGCTCGCGTCATCGGTCTGGACCAAGGACATCGGCCGCGCGATGCGCGTCTCAAAGGCGCTGAAGTTCGGCTGCGTCTGGGTCAACGACCACATTCCGATCGTGGCCGAGATGCCGCACGGCGGGTACAAGCAGTCCGGTTACGGCAAGGACCTCTCGGTCTACGCGTGCGAGGACTACACGAACATCAAGCACGTGATGCTGAACCACGCGTGACGTCCGGCCCGTGGGGCGCTTTCCCGTTGATGTGGACCGGTAAAGCGCCCCGCGCGGTCGTCTACCTGGCGCGCTGGCAGTAGCCGTAGGCGGTCAGGTTGGCCGGACCGAAGTAGCCGAACGCGTTCGCGGTGGTCGTGTCGTCGTTGTCGATCGAGCTGCCTGCGTAGAACCCGTTCCGTGAGTCGAGCGCGAAGCCGGTGGTGGTGAGGCGGAGGTTGCCGGGGCAGTCCGGCGTGGTCGCTGAGCCGTTCGCTCCTTGCGCTACCGGCGTCGGCGTCGACGCCACCTCGGTGAGGATCCGTTTCTTGCTCTTCACGCAGTAGGCGATTGCGGTCAGCTCGCCGCCGCCCGTCGTGCCGCTCCCGATGAAGGCGCTGCCCGTCACCTTCCAGGCATTGCCCCCGATGGCCCGAGACTCGGTGATGTAGTTGCCGCCGTCGCTGCCGAAGTTGGTGCGCTGGAAGCCGCCGGTGATCAGCTGCTGGCCCTTTGGGCAGCGGGCGATCGCCGACTTCGTCTGGCCGGGCAGGATGAACACCGTCTTGTGCGGCGTGGGGTTCTGCGGGATCTGGCCACGGGCGCAGACCGCCTGGAGGGTGATGTTCCGCGGCGTCGTCGAGCTCCAATTGGGGTCATAGAGCACCTCTGAGATGTGGAAGCCGCGCTGGGCGCCGAGCCGCTCGTATGAGTGCGGATAGACGCCCTCGCCGTCGGGACCGGGCGGCAGGTTGACGGTCATCCCACCGCCGATCGGGTACCGCCCGCCCGGGCAGAAGAGCTCGAGCCGGGTGAGCTGGTCCGGGGCGGACATCTTGAAGGTCTTGGTGAGCACCATCAGGCTGCGGGGCGGACCGGGGATGCCCGGCACCACCCTGGGGCCACGGCGGCCCTGCACCCGGATCGTGCCCTGAGCGGAGTTGAGGACGTAGAGACCGGACGAGGCCCGCAGGGCCATCATCACCTTGTTGCAGTTGGAGCCCTGCTTGAGGACGAAGACGACGTTGGAGCGGCGCACTCCGCCCAGCCCGTTCGCGACCCTGACCTTGAGGCCGCGCTTCGCCTCCGCGATCTTCGTGGCCAGCTGGTTCGCGGGCGGGTAGCAGCCGTCGGTGCTCACCGAGCGCACGTAGAGCGCGATCTTGAAGGCGTCCTCGAGCTTCTTGGTGGGGTCGTTGTGCCCGGCGCCGCCGCGGCCGAGAGCCGCCGGCGAGCAGGCGAGGGCGAGCACCAACATGGCGACCGCCAGGACGAGTCGAGACGGGATCCTCCGCACGGTCACGATCTAACACGCCTCCGAACGAGAAAGAGCGCAGCCAGGATCAGCGCCACCCCGCCAACTGCGAATGCCCACCAGGGGGTACCTCCGCCGTCGCCCGACCCTTCCTGCGGAGCACTCGGCGCCCCGCCGGGCAGCACCTGCGCGAGGAAATTCGCGTAGGCGGGGGCGCCCGTGAAGTTCGGATGGAAGAGGTCTGGGAGGAACCAGGCGCCGGGCGCCGGCTCCACCTTGTGGTGTGGCAGGCTGTATTTGACCCAGTCGAGAAGCTTGATCTGGTCGGGATGGTCCTTCGCGGCCTTCACCAGTACGTCGGTGTCGGGCGCGGGCGGCGCGCCGGTGTCGGCGTCGTAGGCGGTGACCAGGACGAGCGTCCGCTTCGGGCCGATCACCTTGAGGGCGAACTTGATCAGGTCGTCGTTGACGCCGCCGTTGCCGTAGGCGTTGATCAGGATCAGCTTTGGGAGCTTGTCCTGGTTGCGCAGGTCGCGCGCGACCCAGATGCTCTGCTTGAAGCCGCGGCAGCCCTTGGCGTTGACGTCGAAGCCCACCCGGGTCAGGTCGGGGATGGGCAGCAGCATCGTGGAATCGCCGATCGCAATCGGCGGCGGCCCGTCATTCGGGCCGTACGGGTTTCGCTGGGCCTCCGCGGTGTGGACGTGTCCGCAGCCGAAGGCCGGCTCGCCGGCGCCGAAGGCCGACGGGGCCTGGCAGAGCACGGCGAGCGCAAGCGCGACTCCAACAATCCCCGCCTTGATCATCACGCCACTTGCCTCAGATCTAGAAGTTCTGCGTGTAGGAGCTCTTGATCTCCGCGTCGCCCTTGCGGCAGTCCGCCGTGGCGTTGAACTGGACGCCGGGCACGGCTTGGCGCGGGCCCTCCGTGCAGGTGAATCCCTGGACGGGGGTGTCGCACGTCCCTCCGGCGCCGCCGTTCTTGGCTCGGCACCGGTGGTAGGCCATCACGACCGTCTCCGCCTGCGAGCAGCTCACCTTCGCCACGTCGATCGTCGTGACGTACGAGGCGCCGAGGTTCTGTTGCTTGCCGTTGATGTCGCAGCTGCTCAGGGTCGCGGTACTCGTGCTCCCCGACGAGTCACTGCCGCCGCCCCCGCAGCCGAGCAGCACTGCTGCGAGCGCGATTGCGAACAGGAGGGGGAGGACTCGTTTCAACGGGGCGCCAGTCTATTCTTCGCTCACCTTGCGGAGGGTGATTTCAGGAGGCATCGTCCTGGCGGTCCTTGGGGCCGGGCTGCTCGCCCAGATGAGCGGCGCGTCGCCGACCGCACACGCTTCCAGCTTCACCCCCTGCAACATCAGCGGCAAGCAGCAGCAGCTGGGGGCGTCCTACGTGACCTCGCTGACGGTCCAGGGGGTGAGCTGCGCCAAGGCCGAGAAAGTGATCAAGGCCTACCACCAGTGCCGCCACCAGGGCGGCGGGGCGGCGGGCACCTGCGGCGCCACACTGCTCGGTTTCAAGTGCAAGGACGGAAAGCGCACGGGTGTGCCGAACGTGCAGTACAACGCGACGGCCAAGTGCCACAAGGTCTCCAACCCGTCCAAACGGGTGAAGAGCCGCTACACCCAGAACACCTAGCCCACTAGACGCGACGAGGGGTCCGGCGGGGGCGGCTCAGTAGCGCGAAGACCGCGGCGCCCGGATGCGGGATCCGCACGCTTCGCATCTTCGGCTTCCGCGGGTCACGAGCCTGGGCCGCGAGGCGGTGGAGCTCCGCGCGGCGATTCAGCTCGGCTGAGTGGTCCTGTGCGTGACGCTGGTTGAGACCGGAATCCATTTTCCACTCCCCTCAGTTGATCCAGGCCTCGACCCTACGGCGGGGGTCATCGCGGGACCGTGACCGTCGGCACAAACGTGCCGAGGCCACACAACGGCGGGCTCAGTAATCGAAGTCCTTGTCGACGGCCTGCAGGACCAGGTCGGCGGCGACGGAGGAGCCCTCTTCGTTCAGATGGATGCCATCGGGCTCCCGGACGATGGTCTGCCTGCCGTCGATCGTGATCGCGTCCCGATAGGAGTCGCCGGGCGTGAAGGTCGGACGCAGGTCGATCACCCGGACCGCAGCGCCGCGCTCCGCCGCCGCCTGTTGGATGGCGAGGTTGACCGCATCGGCGATCGGTTTGCGGGCGGGGTCGCGCTGCGTGGGGATCGTCAGCCAGTAGATGCGCTGAACGCCGCCCCCCAGGTAGTTGTCCATCACCTGGCCGACCCGCGAGCGGAAAATTGCCTCCCACTGGGGCCCGCAACAGCTCACCGGAGCGCCGTTTGCCCCGGGCATCGGATAGCCCTCGTTCGCGCCGATGAACAGCACGACTGCGTCTGGATCGTCATTTGCCGCCTGGGTCGACGACAGCTGAGCCCAGTCGACCAGGCCCGAATTGGAGATCCCGGTCGCCAGGTGCGGATCGGGCGTCACCTGCACTCCCGCCCCCTGATCGGCGAGCTTGCGGGCGATCTCGATGTCGAGCGGGGTCGAGAGCGAATCTCCGGTGACGAGCAGGCGATCCAGCGGCTGAGGTGTGCTCGGCGGTGGGGGTGTCACGGGCGCGGCGCGACCGGAACTGGCGCCACCGGCCTGAAAGCCGCTGCCGGAGAGCTGCTGGTCGGGTGAGAGCCAGGAGGTCAAGTCACGACGGGTGTCGGCGAACGGGAGGTTGTCCGAGACCCACCCGGCCGGCCCCCCGACCGCCTTGATGATGTCCCTCCCGAGCCCGGGGTCGAGCTCGTCCGCTGCCTTGCGCACCGCGCCACCGGCGAAGATCAACAGCAGGAGCGTGGTCAGCGTCACCGCCCTGACCGCGTCCCAGGCGGTGAACCGGCGCAGGTCCCAGCGGTCGAAGCGCTCCATCAGGCTGTCGTCCCCGTGCGGCTCGCCCTCGCGGCCGGCGCGCGCCTCGGCCTCCATCTCCGCGATCGACTCGAAGTCCTCCGGCACGAGGCGCTCCAGCGGATCGCGGTTGCGTGATTTCGCCATCAGAAGCGGAAGTAGATGAACGGGGGGACACCCTGGCTCGGCACGGTGGCGCCGACGACCAGGACGACGACGGCAAGGGAGGCGCCGAGGAGCAGGGGCTGCAGCCTCCCGATGCGCAGCTCGATCCCCTCCATCGGCCGCTCGGGCAGAAGCTGCAGGCCGATCACCAATGCGATCGCCCCGACCACCGGCACCGAGTAGAGGGTGGCCGGGCCCGAGCGGACCAGCGCGGACATGTAGTCGCCGAAGAGGCTCAGATCGGTCGAGCGGAAGAGGGTCCAGCCGACGACGATCAGGTTGAAGGTGACGAACCAGCGCAGCCAGCCGGGGAAGATCCGGCCCAGCCTCCCCTTGATCGCATGCTCCGCGGACAGACCGGTTCCCTGGAAGGCGCCCCAGGCGACAAAGTTCCAGGCGGCTCCGTGCCAGAGCCCGCCCAGGGTCATCGTCGCCATCAGGTTGATGTAGGTCCGGACCCTGCCCTTGCGGTTGCCGCCCAGCGGGATGTAGAGGTAGTCGCGCAGGAACCGGGAGAGAGTCATGTGCCAGCGCCGCCAGAAGTCGCGGAAGCCGGTCGCGCGGTAGGGGCTGTTGAAATTCTGGGGGAAGACGAAGCCCATCAGCAGCGCGAGGCCGATCGCCAGGTCGGTGTAGCCGGAGAAGTCGCAGAAGATCTGGGCCGCGTAGGCATATGCGGCGAGGATCGCGTCCGGCGCGCTATAGGCCTGCGGTACCGCGAACACCGGGTCGACCACCTCGCGGGCCAGGTAGTCGGCGATCATAACCTTCTTGATCAGGCCCAGCGCCACCAGGGTCAACCCGGCGCTCACCGCCACCCTGTTCGGATTGCGGGGCTCGCGCAGCTGGGGAAGGAACTCGCTGGCGCGGACGATCGGGCCGGCGACCAGGTGGGGGAAGAAGCTCAGGTAGATCGCTGCGTCGAGCAGCGAGGCCGGCTCGGTCTGGCGGCGCTTCACGTCCACCACGTAGGTGACCGCCTGGAAGCTGAAGAAGCTCACCCCGACTGGCAGGGCGATGGTCGCCAGCGGCAGCGGCATGCCCAGTCCGATCGTGTCGAGGACGTCCGAGACGTCCGTGACGAAGAAGCCGTAGTACTTGAAGACCGCGAGGACGCCGAGGTCGAAGACCACGCCCGCTGCGCAGATCCACTTGCGGAGGCGCTCGTCCTCGGTGCGGTGGATCCCAACCGCGGCGAGCTGGCTGACCAGTGTGATCGCGGCGAGCAGCAGGCAGAAGCGGGGGTCCGCCGCCGCGTAGAAGACGTAGCTCGCGACGACGATGAAGGGCTTCCAGAGGGGCTGCCTCGACATCAACGCCCAGGAGATGGCGAGGACGATCGGGAAAAAGATCGCGAATTCGACTGTGGGGAAGAGCACCTGCCAGGCGTCCTGGGAAATCTTCGGGCGCATGCCCGAGGAGCGGCGATGCTAGAGAATCAGCCGGTATGAACGGAGGCGCCGCAAAGGCCGGTGTGGTTCTCGCCGCCCTCGCCCTGATCGGGTTGCTGCTGGCCGCTCCCGCCGCACAGGCGGGCTGTAGCGGAGTGGAGACGGCGGCACCGAAGCGCAAGGTGGCGTCGCGGCCGCCCCTTGCGATCGGCGACTCGTCGATGCTGCTCGCCCTGCCGCCGCTGGCGCGTGTCGGCTACAAGGTGAACGCTCGCGGCTGTAGGCAGTTCGCCGAAGGGCTGGGCGTGCTCCGGGACGCGCGCCGCCATCACCGGCTGCCCCACCTCGCCGTGCTGGCGCTTGGGGCGGACGCCTCGGTCTCCGCCGGCCAGATCGCCCAGGCCAGGAAGATCATGGGACCGAAGCGGAAGCTCGGCCTGGTGACGCCTCGTGAGACGGGCGGCGGTGAATCGAAGGACGCGGAGGTGATTCGGAACGCGGGTCAGCGTGACCCCGTGCACATCAAGGTGCTCGACTGGGTCCACTACAGCGCCGGCCACTCGAGCTGGTTCCAGCCCGACGGGCTGCACCTCACCTCCAGCGGCGCGAAGGCGTTCGCGCGCCTCCTGAAGAAGCTGATCCCGTTGGCGGCGTCGAAGCCGAAGCCGAAACCGAAGACCTAGGGAAACGCGCCGCTGCGGGCGAGCGGCAGGGCGCCGGCGAGGAACTGCGCGTAGGCATCGGCGCCGGTGAAATTCGGGTGGAAGAGGTCCGGGAGGAACCAGGCTCCCGGCTTGGGCTCGGCCTTGTGGTGAGGGCGGCTGTACGTGACCCAGTCGAGTACGAAGATCCGGTGCGGGTACTGCCGGGCGGACTTGAAGAGGATGTCGGTGTCCGGAGCGGGAGGGTGTCCGGTATCCGCGTTGTAGGCGGTGACCAGTCCGAGGACGCGCTTCTTCCCGAGGACCTTGAGGGCGTCGGTGATCAGACCTGGGTTCACCCCCCCGTTTCCGTACGCGTTGACCAGGACCAGATGGGGGAGGCGATGCTTGCGCTTCAGCCGTGCGGCGATGTTGATCGACTCGCGAAATCCCCGGCAGCCGCGGGCGTTCACCGAATATCCCACCGCGTTCAGGTTGGGGATCGGCAGGATCATCGTCGAGTCGCCGATCGCGACGGGTGCCAGCCCCTGCGGGTTCGGGTCGACCTCCGCGTCGCCGCGATGGATTCCCTTGCAGCCGAAGGCCGGCTCGCCGGCCGCACTGCTGCGTGGTGCGCTCAGCAGCGCCCCCGCGAGGATCCCGACCGCGAGCAGCGACGTGCCGACCGCGGCCACGACCGCATCCCGCTTCCTGGCCATGGGCGCCAGTCTAGGGAGCGGTGGCGCGGCGGAGCCGGCCGCGGAGACGCCCGACCCGCCGGTCGCGGAGAATCCGCCGGGCTGCGTTGTGCCCGGCCGCGGCCATCACGCCGCCGCCCGGATGGGTCCCGGCGCCGCAGAGATAGAGGCCGTGCACTGGGGTCGCGTAATGGGAGAGATCCGGCGTGGGGCGCATGAACGCCATCTGGTCGAGGCCCTGCTCGCCCTGGAAGATGTTGCCGCCCTGCAGGCCGAAGATCCGTTCGAGGTCGGGGGGCGCCAGCACCTCGCGTTCGAGGATCGCTCCGGGGACGTTGGGGGCGTAGCGCGCCAGGTGCTCGATGCAGGCGTCGGCGTAGCGCTCCCGCGCATCGCCCGCCCAGGCGTCTTCCTCCGGGGGCCCATACTGCGTGAACATCGTCATCACCCAGCGGCCGTCGTCGGTGAGCCCCGAGTCGATCGCCGAGGGCAGCTCGGCCTCCACATATGGCTCGGCTGCGGGCCGGCCCATGAGGCAGTCCTGCCAGGCCCGCTCGAGGTAGTCGATCGAGGGGCAGAGGTTGACCCCTGTGGTGTGGAGCATCCGGTGCTGCTCCTCGGTCACGCCCTCATAGCGAGGCGGCTCGGAGAGCACCATGTTGATCTTCACCGAGCCACCGCGGGTCCGGTAACGGCGCATGTCCTCGGCGATCTCGGAGGGGAAGTTCTCGGGGCCCGCCAGGTCGAGGATCGTGGTTCTCGGGTGGGCGCCGGAGGCCACCACCGGTGCAAGGATCTCCTCGCCGCTCGCGAGGGTCACTCCGACGACCCTGCCGTCGCGGACGTCGATCGATGCCACCTCGGCATCTGTGCGGATGGTCGCGCCCGCGGCCTCGGCCGAGCGCGCGATCGCCTGGCTGATCGCCCCCATCCCGCCGATCACCTGGCCCCAGACGCCCGGCATGCCGTCGAGCTCCCCGAGCGCATGGTGCAGGAGGTTGTACGCGGTCCCCGGTGTGCGCGGACCCGCCCACACGCCGACCACGCCGCTCGAGGCGATCGAGCCCTTCACCGCGTCGTGCTCGAACCAGTCGTCGAGCAGGTCCCCCACGGACATCGTGAAGATCCGGACCAGGTCGTGGACGTCTCGCTTGGAGAGGCCCGCGGCGCGGGCGGCCTCGCGCAGGAGCGAGGCGATGTCGAGCGGGCTGCGCGAGCCCAGCGCGGGCGGCTCGCGAAGGAGCATCGGACGCAGGAACTCCGCCGTTCGCTCGAACAGCTCCTCGAAGTCGGCATAGACCTCGCCGTCTCTGCTGGAGTGCGCCGCGATGGAGGCGGCGGTCTGATCGGGCTCGTTGAAGAAGAAGATCGGCCCGTCGGGGGTCATGGCGGCATAGGCCGGGTCGAGGGGGATCGCCCGGTATCCGAACTCGTGCAGCCGCAGGTCCGAGACGATCTTCGGCTGGAGCATCGAGACGACGTAGGAGGCCCGCGAGACCCGGGCTCCCGGCCAGACCTCCTCGGTCACGCACGCGCCGCCGAGCACATGCCGCCGCTCCAGTACGACCACGTCGAGCCCGGAGCGGGCGAGATAGGCGGCGGTGGTGAGACCGTTGTGCCCCCCGCCCACGACGATCGCGTCGTAGCTCGCGGGCGGTGGCCCCGGGATGGCCGGTGCGCTGGGAGCGGGGGTGCTGGTCGCCGCCTCGATGGCG
>DATDKQ010000024.1:0-3898 GCA_036519915.1 Solirubrobacterales bacterium
GGAGGAGGGCGCCACTCTGACGCCCGAGGCACCACCTGCCGAGCCGCCTGCCGATGAGCCGGCTGTCGATGAGCCGCCGGCGCCCGAGCCATTCGTGTCAGAGCCACCCGTGTCCGAGCCGCCCGCACCTGAGCCCGTGGAAGCCGAGGCGACGCTACCCCAGGACCTGCCCCCGGACGTTTCACCCGCGCGGCCCTTTGACGCGCCCCCCGAGCCGGTCGCAGCCGAGCCGCCGGCCCCCGAGCCCTTTGTCTCCGAGCCTCCCGCCGCCGAGCTGCCGGCGTTGTCGGACGAGGAGGAGGAGCGCGTGGAGCGAGCGGTCGAGGAGCGCCTGGCGCGAGCCGAGCAGCTCGAGCGCCAGTCCGAGGATCGCACCAAGCGCGCCGAGGAGGAGACTGAGCAGCTGATTCGGATGGCCGCGGAACAGGCCCGTCGCCAGGCCGAGGAGGAGGCCCGCCAGACCGTCGAGCAGAGGGTCAGGGAGGAGGCCGAGCGCCTGCGCCGGGAGGCGGAGGAGCGGGCTCGTGAGGAGTCCGAGCGCGTTCGGCGCGAGGTGGAGGAGCGAACCCGGGAGGCGATCGAGCAGGCGCGCCGCGAGGCCGACGCGCGCGTCGCTGCGGCCTCCGAGCAGGCCCGCCGGGAGGCCGAGGAGCGCATCCGCGCCGAGGCGGAGGAAAGACTCGACCTCGATGCCACCCGACTTCAGCGCGAGACCGAGGAGCGCACCCGCGCCGAAACCGATGCCGAGCAGCAGCACCTCTCGAGCGCGGTGGAGGAGGCCGAGGCCCGCCTGCACGCGGAGCGCGCGGATCGTGAGCGTGCGATGGAGGACGCCTACAAGCGGCTCGAGGAGATCGAGAAGCGAGCCCAGGAGGCCGAGGAGCGCGCAGCCCGCGCCGAGCGCCTGGCGCAGCTCAAGGTCGAGGAGGCCGAGCGCGAGCGCCGGCTGCGTGAGGTGCTCGAGCGGGTAAGCGCGGCCGAGGAACGGGCCAAGGAGGCCGAGCGCAAGGCCCGCGAGGCCGAGGCCGCAGCGGCCAGCAGTATCCGCGTCGCTCGCGACATCGGCACCACCCCACCACAGGAGCCCACTCCGCCGGTCCCACCACCGTCCACAGCCTCAACGCCTCCGCCGCCGCCCGCACCGGAGCCCCCCGCAGCCTCGTCCCTCTCATCCCCCTCGCCCCCTGCGGCGCCGGAGAGCCCTGAGACCGAAGGCCAGGACGAGGGTGGTGGCGGGATCCTGGGTCGCACCGTCGGCGCGATTCTCGGCACCGGTTCGGGCCACGAGGGGACCGAGGAAGAGGGGCATGAGGGGGCTGTCTCGCAAGACGAGCCCGAGCGCGGCAGGGTTGAGACCGTCCAGGCCGGCGATCAGATCAACCTGAACAGCGCCACCTTCGAGGATCTCCGCGAGCTCGGCTTCTCGGTCACGCAGGCGACGCGGGTGATCACCTACCGCGAGCGCCAGAACGGCTTCAAGTCCGTCGACGACCTCGCCGATGTCCCCGGGATGCCGGGCGAGTTCCTGACCGAAGTCCGGAACAGGCTGACGCTCTAGACGTCCGAGAGCCCGCGCGGGAGGTGCGTCGCCGAGACGCCGACGGCCAGCGCGACGATCAGGGCGAGATAGGTCGCCGCCACCAGGACGCGTGTGCGCGTTGGGATCTGGTGATAGGCGCGCCCCTCGGGGGTGTTCCGAGCCTGCCAGCGGCGCCAGGTCTCCATGCCACCGAGCAGGAGGATGAGGAGCACGATCGGGCTGGGGAAGAAGAAGGCCATCGCGATCAGCCCGGCGAATCCGACCAGCCACACCCACGGGGAGAGGGCGGCCATTGCGCGGCCGCCGTCCAGCGGCAGGATCGGGAGCAGGTTGAAGAGGTTCAGGAAGAAGCCGATGAAGGCGAGCGCCTGCCAGAAGTGGCTTCCGGTCGCCAGCCAGATGCCGAGTGGCACCAGCGTCGCGATCGAGCCCAGGATGGGCCCCGCCAGGCCGACGCGTGCCTCCGCGCCCGCGTCGTCGCCCATCGACTTGGCCGAGATCACCGCGCCCAGGAATGGGATGAACATCGGGGCGGAGGCCTTGACCCCCTCGCGCCGCAGCTGGAAGACATGCCCGAGCTCGTGCAGCAGCAGGAGCAGCACGAATCCGATCGAGAAGAGCCAGCCGAAGATCAGCTGGTAGGCGACGATCGAGACCAGCATCGAGCCCGAGGTCGTTAGGAGCTTCAGCTTCGGCAGGGCGAGGAGCAGGAGCTTCGCCTGAGAGCCGAGCTTCGCGATGAACAGCCCCACGGCGGCCAGCGCAGCGCCGATCCGCTTCAGCGGCCCCTCACCCCGTCCCGAACCGGGGTGGATCGGCTCGAGTTCGTGACCCGAGTCCGGGAGTCTCGTCGGCAGCTCGTGCGCTTCCATGTGCGAGATCAACGTTAGCGCCGCGCCTTAGCGGTCCCTTACGGGGCAGAGGCGGGAACTGTCTCACCACTACCGAGAAATTGGTACTGTCGCCGCCGGTGAGGAGAGCGCTTGCGGCAGCGGTCTTGGTGGGTGTGCTGGCGGTTCCGGCGACTGCTGGTGCGATCACGTACACGCCCGTCGATCAGCCCGGCCCCGCACTGAGCGTCCCGCAGGCCCAGCTCAACTCGTCGATGCAGTGCACGGACAACCTGCCGAGCACCACCAAGACGCCCGTCCTGCTGGTCCACGGCACAGGCAGCAACCCGCCGCACAACTTCGGCTGGAACTGGGAGCCGGCGCTCGACGACCTCGGCATCCCCTGGTGCACGGTCGCACTGCCCGGGAACGGCCTGCTCGACGTCCAGGACGCGGGCGAGTACGTCGTCAACGCGATCCGCACCATGTACGCGACGGCCGGCCGGAAGATTTCGATCATCGGCCACAGTCAGGGCGGCATGCTGCCGCGCTGGGCGCTCCGCTTCTGGCCCGACACGCGCGCCATGATCGACGACGACATCGGCTTCGCCGCCAGCAACCACGGCACCACCGGCGCCGAGACCCTCTGCCAGATCCCGTGCGCGGCGGCGGACTGGCAGCAGAGCGACAAATCCCAGTTCATCGCAGCACTCAACTCCTACAAGGAGACCTTCCCGGGAATCTCCTACACCGAGGTCTATAGCCACCTCGACGAGATCGTCACCCCGAACTCCGACGACACGGGCAGCTCGTCGGTCCACGGCGGCGGCGGAGCGATCACCAACGTGGCGATCCAGGACGTCTGCCCGGCGGATCCCTCCGAGCACCTGGCGATCGGCACGCAGGACTACGTCGCCTACGACCTGGCCATAGATGCGCTCGAGCATCCCGGCCCCGCCGACCCGGCGCGTGCCCAGGCGAACGATCCGTCCATCTGCACTCCCCTGAAGCTGATGCCCGGGATCGATCCGGTCACCTACCCGACCGACCTGGCGGCCTCTGCCGCTGACCTGGCGACCAACACGGCGAGTGCCCCGACGGTGCCCGCCGAGCCGCCGCTCCGCTGCTACGTCACCGCGACTTGCCCACCCTCCGGCGGTGTCGCCGGCACGCGGTCCAAGGCCAAGGCGAAGTGCAAGCGGAAGCGAAAGCGCGGCCATCGCGCGGAGGCGAGCAAGCGACGCCACTGCAAGAAGCGCCATCAGCGCCGCCAGCGGCCCGCCAAGCCCTGAGCACGCTCGCGGCTACCATTCACCTGCACATAGCGCGGGGCCGAATCGGATTCGACTTGGTCATCCGTGCGATCAGGTTGCAGGTCGAGGTTCCAGGAGGCCTCGTTAAACACCTGGACCAACCAATAAGTGCGGACCATGAGTTCGCCCTCGCGGCTTAGTTAGTAGCTAAGTAGTGAGCGTCGGCCCACCCGCGCCCGAGGGGTGGGGTCCCGGCGTCAGCATCGGGCTCACCC
>DATDKQ010000025.1:0-2216 GCA_036519915.1 Solirubrobacterales bacterium
CGCAAAGGCGGGTGAATCGTCCAGGGCCAGCAGGACACGCTGTTCGATCTCGACACCGAGCTCGGCCAGGGCCCCGGCGGCCCTCGACGCCTGGTCCGCGACGGCGGCGTAGGTGGTCGAGCGGCCGGCGAAGCGGAAGGCCGTCCGGTCCCCTCGCCCGGCGGCGAGGTGACGATCGACGAAGAACGACGCGATGTTGAGGTGCTCCCCGACCGGCTCCACCGGCGGAATACTACACTACGGGCCCGAGCCGGGAGCCGGGAGGGCGGATCAGAGCTTCCGGGATTTCCCTAAGATTGGGTATCCTCAAAACTGCCTATCGGGTTGACTCCGAACGGTACAACATATCGTAGCTCGTCGGGCCGTGGACGCCCGAGGCGAGGCCGAGAAGGGTTTGGAAGGCGGCCATCGGGATCCGTCGGCGGTTGAAGCGGAAGCCGAACTCGTCGAGGTAGGCCTGGAGGTGATCGTGACCAACGCCGTGGTGGGTGCCGCGAAGCCAAGTCTTGAGGTTGCCAAAGACGCGGTGGATGTGCGGCAGGAGCTTGGCCGCCCGCTCGGGGGTGCCCTGGGTCCGGGGGCGATGCCGGTAGCCCATGTCCGATAGCGGCGCGTACGCCCCCCAGCCATCGGTCAGGATCAGGGTGCCGGGCGCAATAGTCCGCTTCACGAATCCTGTCAGCGAGCGAGCCGATGCGTCCGGCACGACCTGGAGGCGCACCCGACCGGCGGCCTTACCCCGCACTTCGACCGCGCCCACAATCAACGCCTTCTCCAGCAGTTGGCGGCCCCCCTTCAAGCCGGCTTCCGGACCGCCCAGATACGTCTCGTCGACTTCGACCCTGTCCTTGAGGGCTTCTCGCTCGGGGTTCACCATGGCCCGACGCAGCTTGTGCAGGAGCGCCCAGGCCGACTCGTAGCTGATCCCGAGCTGGCGTTGCAGCTGCACGGCCGACAGCCCGGGGGTATGAGTGGTCACGAGATAGGTGGCCCAGAACCACACCGTCAGCGGCAGCCGCGTGCGATGCAGGGCCGAGCCCGCCGTCAGGGAGGTCTGCCGTCCGCACGCCTTGCACTGCCACAGCCTCCGTTGAGGCAGCTCGAAGGCTGCCCCCTGCCCGCATCGCGTACAGCGAAAGCCATTTGGCCACCGGCAAGCGGCCAAGTACGCCCGACACGCGTCGTCCTCCCGGAATCGGGCCTGGAACTCCTTCAAGGACTTGGGAAAATCAGGCCGGCCCACCTCGCCACACTATCCATGGGGCCCTTCGGAGTCAACCCGATAGGCAGTAAGGCCCTTATCGGTGGGCCCCGGGGAGGCGGACGCGCTCGGGTTCATCTTTGCCCCCCTACGTACAGCGCGGACAAGGGGCCTGTCAAGCAACGGTGAGCGATCGAGCTTGGCAACGGGACCGGAACGAGACGCACGGTGCTGGCGGTCGCCTTGGACAGACAGCGACGCAGACGGCCGCCTGCGGACCGGCTCGGTCAGACCTTCGCCGCGAGAGGCGCGGGCTCCATCATGGCAGCCGGGGGCGGGCGATCGAGTAGCGCGGCCGATACGGCAAGGCTGCCGAGGATCGCGTGGATCGCCACAGGATCCTCGATGGTGCCGAGCAAGCGCAGACGCCCCCCACAGCGTGGGCAGGCGAGTACGTCGATGTCGAAGGCCCGGCGCATGAGGTTCGCCCACCCCCAGTGACGGCCCTGCCCCGGTAACGGCTCGTCCTCTCGCGAATTACCCTCGCGATTCGGAGCTGTCGCGGCGATTTCTGGGCGAACGCCGTAGGTCACCACCCGGGCGCGCCAGCGCGCGTGCGGCGCGAGCACACCGTGATAGAGGATCAGGTTGATCCGAGGGCGCAGCGTCAGTGCGGCAAGCTTCTCGAGCAGCTCCATCGGCGCGAAGAGCAGATGGCGCGTGCCGTTCGCCCACGCCGTCTTCAGCGTGAGCAGGATGCGGTCGTCGCCAATCCTCTGCAGCCGCTCTTGCCCGACGGGCGGGCGCAACAGATAGCGACAGAGCTGCTCCAGGCGCCTGCGGTCGGGAGCCGGTACGGCGACATTCGCGTGGAGATCGAAGCCCGCGATGTGCGCGTGTCGCGGGTGGCTCGACAGCACCCACGGCCGTCCGGCTCTTCCCCCACTTGCGTCGAGCCCATCCCCCTGGTGCTACTTCCGCAAGCGGCAGTTCGCCCGCGTGAGCGGGCGAAGCA
>DATDKQ010000026.1:0-2071 GCA_036519915.1 Solirubrobacterales bacterium
CTCGTCGCCGAGCTCGGCGGCGGCGAGGGCGTCCCGCCAGCTGGGAATCCAGGGGAATCGCTCGGCGTGGTCTCGGATCTCGGGCCAGAACTCGGGGAGGCGGCCCTGCGCCCACCGGATCGTGAGCATCTGCCCGTAGCGGAACACGTAGGTCGCGAACTCGCTCTGCCGTAGCCGGCCGAGCTCGAGCGCCTCCCGAGCGAGGCCCTCGGCCTCGACGAAGCGGCCGTCGAGCGTCGCCCGCAGCGTCCGCAGGCACACGGTGTGCCAGCGGTAGAACGGCTGCCGTAGCCGCCCGGCGAGTTCCGTCATCGCCTGGCTCTCGGCGTCCATCCCCCGCCGGTCGCAAAGTTCCAGGAAGCAGTGGAAGCGCGCGTTGTGGGCAAGGAACTCGATCTCCGGATCCACCGTCTCCTTGGCGACCCGGAGCATCTCCTCCGCGTGCGCCAGCCGCTCGAGCGCCATCCCCGGCGTGGTGAGCGCCCAGTGGCGCGAGTGCAGGGCCGTGACCAGGGCCTCGGAGTCACCGAGGCGCCGGGCCATCGCGATGGCCTCCTCGCTCACCGCGACCCGCCGCTCGACCGGCTCGTGGCCCAACCACATCTCGCGCGCGAGGTGGGCGAGGAGGTGGGCGCGCAGCGAGCCGTCCCCGGGTGGGAGGACGGCGAGCGCCTCCTCGAGCAGTCCGGCGCCGCTCCCGCCGACCTCCCAGCGCGCGACGAGGAGGAAGCCGCCGAGCGCGGTCACGTAGCCCAGCGCTGCCCGCGCGAGCAGCTCGCCGTTGCCGAGCCGGCGGCCGCCCTCGATCGCCTCCTCGAAGGTCGTACGCGCCCCGGCGCCGTTCCCAGAGCGCCACTGCGCGTCCCCGAGGCGCAGCAGGAGCTCGCTGCGCCGCTCATCGGATGCGCCCCCCACCAGGGGGAGCAGCTCAAGCGCGCGCCGGTAGTGGACGGCAGCTTCCTCGTACGCGAACAGGGCGGCAGCCCGATCGCCAGCCCGAACCAGGTACTCCAGGGCTTGGTCCGCGTCCCCCAGCGGCGCCGCCAGATACAGGTGGCGCGCGATCTCCGAGAGATGCGGATGGAGGTCCTCGCCGTACAGGCTCTCGAGCAGGCGACCCACCTCACGGTGGAGCTTGAGCCGCCGCGCCGGAGGAAGATCGTCATAGAGTGTCTCCCGCACGAGTTCGTGCGCGAACGAGTAACGACGCGGTGTCGCGGGAAGCTCGGCGATGACGCCCAGAGTCACTGCGTCGCCAAGGACGTCGACGAACCGGGCCGGAGTCAGCCGGCTCGTGCGCTGGAGCAGATACAGATCGAACTCCCGTCCGATGACGGCGGCGACGCGGAGAACCGCCACCGCCTCACGGGCCAGGTTGGCCACGCGGCGGCGGATCAGCGCGCGAACCTCCGCCGGCATGCGTAGGAACGGGTCCGTGCTCGTCTGGTCGAGGCTCTCCAGCCTGTCCTCGGCCGCGAGCAGCCGGACGATCTCTCCCACGAAGAAGGGATTGCCCTCGGTGATCTTGTGCAGCCGCGCGACCAGCTGGCGTGTCGGCCGCGACCCGGTGACCGCCGCGACGTAGGCTTCGATGTCTGCCGATGTCAGGCCGCGAAGCGGGATCCGCCTTCCAACTCGGGCGAGCTCGGCGAAGACGTCGCCCAGCTCGAGCACCCGCCTCTCCGCCTCCCGGTAGGAGGCTACAAGCAACACGTTGGCCTCGGCGAGCGCGTCGCCCAAGAACCGCAGGAGCAGCAGCGACGGCTCGTCCGCCGCGTGAACATCGTCGAGCGTCACCAGCAGCGGCCGCTCCGAGGAGGCAGCCGCGAGGAAGCGGCCGACCGCGTCGAATAGGCGAATCCGCTCACCCTCCGGTACGACCCCACTGGTTGCCCCGCGCCGTCCGGCACGAGAGTCGCCGAACGCAGCGAGCCGCTCGAGATCGCCGCCAAGCGAACGCAGGACCTGCATCCACGGCCAGTACGGCGGCGCACCCCCCTCCTCCCAACAGCGACCCGTGACCACAGGCACGCCGCGTTGCCCGGCGACCTGCGCGACCTCGCTCATCAGC
>DATDKQ010000027.1:0-2957 GCA_036519915.1 Solirubrobacterales bacterium
CCCCGCGTTCAGCTTGTCGTTCCCCGTGTTGCCGATCAGGATGTCGCGGCCGCCCAGGCTGGTCGCCCCATCATCGCCGCTGCCCCCGGTGATCTGGTCACGCAGAGTCCCCCCGCGGATCCGGTCATCGCCCCTCCCGGCCAGCACGAGGTTGAAGCAGGTGTTGCCGCCGCGATACCGGTCATCGCCGGAGCCGAGCGCGGCTCCGCAACCGGTCCCGTGGCCGAAGCCGCCGGGTAGATCCCGCTGACCGAATCCCGGCGCGCTGCCCACGCCGGAGAGATCGACCCGGTCGTTTCCGTCGCCGGTCAGGGCATCGACCTCGGAGATCCCGGCACAGGTGACGGCGCCGGTGCGGGGATTCTTTCCGTTCACCTTCACCTCGCCGCGTCTGCAGACCACCTTGACCCGGTCGGCTCCCTTCCCGCCCTGGATGTGGAGGAGCTGGCCGCTGACCGTCGAGCGGACCTTGGCATCGGCCGTGGGGGCGACGAACAACGCCGCCGCGAGGGCCACGGGCAGGATCCGGCGCACGGTTGGGCGGGGGCTGGGCACGGGCAATGAATGAACACGGGGAGCATCTCGAAGTAGCTGAGTCGACGCAGCCTGGGGGCGAAGAGTGGAGCGCTCCACCTTGGGGTCCATATGAGACCCCCAGATGGATCAGTTGACGAACTGATCGCTCTAATCGCCGAGCGCACTCACGGAGTCGTCACTCGGAAAATCCTGCTTGGGAAGGGGGTGACTTCGAAGGAGGTCAAGCGTCGGCTGCGGCGAGGGTCTCTACATCGGGTGCACCCAGGCGTATATCGCGTCGGGCACAAGGCCCCGAGCGTCGAAGCGAGATACCTCGCTGCCGTTATGGCGTGCGGGGACGGCGCCCTCTTGATTGCCCGACCCGCGGCCTTCCTCTGGAAGCTGGTGAAGGGCTCGCCGCCCGCTCCCGAGGTGATCGCACTGGTCAAGCGACGCGTGCCGGGAGTCGTCACCCATCGCGTCCGTCGGATCGACCGTGACGACGAAACAAGGTGCCGTGGGATTCCGGTGACGACCGTCCCGCGCACCCTCGTCGATCTCGCGGGGGTCCTACCCGAGCAGGCCCTGGCGCGTGCCTGCCACGAAGCGGAAATACTCCACCAGACGACGCCGGACCACGTGGAGGCTGTTCTGGCGCGCCTGCCGATGCGCAAGGGGGCGGGGACGCTGAGGCGAGTTCTCCTTGGTGAGGTCCACGTGACTCTCAGCCGGCTCGAGTCCGCGTTCCTCAGCCGGTTGAGGAAGATGGATCTGCCGCTTCCTGAAACGAACCGCCCCGCCGGCGGGCGTAGAGTCGATTGTCGCTGGCCGGCGGATTGCCTCACCGTGGAGCTCGATAGCTACCGGTACCACCGCTCACGCCACGCGTGGAACGCAGACAGGCACCGAGAGAGGGAGGCGTACGCGCGTGGAGATGAATTTCGGCGCTACACCTGGGCCGACGTCTTCGATGATCCAACCCTGATGTTGCGTGAGCTCCGAACCCTGCTCAGCTTGGACTGATCCACATAGGGGTCCGTATCGGGCCCCTGGATGGAGCGCTCCACCTTGGGACCGCCCCTGTTCGGGCCGCCGACCCGGCCGCGTGCCTACTCCCCGGCGATCAGGGTGTGCCAGACCGGCAGGACCGGCTTGTTGTAGTAGTTGACCGCCTGCCCGCGGAGGGCGGAGACCTCGTCCGAGTACCAGTAGCGGTCCCAGTCATCGTGGTTCTCCCAGAGGGACGCCTGGCGGAAGTGGAGCGGGTCCTCGACGTTGCGGGTCAGCGACCAGCCCTTGGCACCGAAGGCCATGGCGCGGGCGGCCGCCGGTTCCCAGATCTCATACCACTGCTCCGCCCGGAACGGGTTGACGTGCCACTCGACGTAAACGATCTCCAGGCGGCCGTTCGTGGAGCCCTCGGCCATCAGGCGCCAACCTCAGCACGGATCGCGCCCGGGCCCTCCTCGACCTTGCCCTCCTCCTCGCTGGTAGCCCCGACCAGGATGGAGATCTTGCCGAGGTGCTTGTTCTCGTGAAGGAGCTGGTGTGCCTCGGCCACGCCGTCAAAGCCCATCACCCGCCAGAGCACCGGCTGGATCTTGCCGGCGGCCATCAGCTCGTTCGCGCGCCAGCACTCGTACGCGTTGGCGAAGTGCGAGCCGATGATCTGCTTCTGGCGCATCCACAGGTAGCGGACGTCGAAATCCAGCGTGTAGCCCGAGGTCGCACCGCAGATCACGACCTTCCCGAACGGCTTCACGACGAAGACGGAAGTCGGGAAGGTCGCCTGGCCGACGTGCTCGAAGACGATGTCGGGCGAGTCCCCGAGGATCTCCTTGACCCGCTTGGCGAAGCCGCGCGACTCCTTGAAGCGCAACTTCTCCGCCTCCCGATCCTGGAGGTTCTCGTTCGTCCGCATCATCCCGCTGAAGTCGTTGCGGTTGATGTAGTCGACCGCGCCGAGCCGCTTGACCAGCTCGCCCTTGTCGTCGGATGAGACG
Source organism: Solirubrobacterales bacterium (assembly GCA_036519915.1). GTDB lineage: Bacteria > Actinomycetota > Thermoleophilia > Solirubrobacterales > 70-9 > DASUPK01. Next base: position 2,520 of record DATDKQ010000027.1, read on the forward strand.
ACGCCGATCGCGTTGGCGCCAGAGGCGGCGCAGAGCTGGGTGGCAAACACCCCGAGCCCGCCGGCGGCGCCCCAGATCAGGACGTTGTGCCCCGCCTGGAGCTTGCACTGGTCGATCAGCATCCGGTAGGCCGTGAAATAGGTCAGGCCGTAGGCGGAGCTCTCGGTCCAGGAGAGGTTCTGGGGGCGCGGCAGCAGCTGCTGCGCCTGCACCTTCGTGAACTGGGCGAAGGAGCCCCAGGTCGTCTCGTAGCCCCAGATCTCCTGGCTGGGCGCAGCGAGTGGATCGAGGCCGTGCACCTCGACGTCCTCGTAGGAGGCCTGGTTGCAGTGGATCACGACCTCGTCGCCGGGCTTCCACTTGGTGACGCCCTCGCCGACCTTCCAGACGATCCCGGAGGCATCCGAGCCGCCGATGTGGTGGCCCCACTGCTCGTGG
>DATDKQ010000028.1:0-3582 GCA_036519915.1 Solirubrobacterales bacterium
CGCCACCTAACGGGTTGCGCTCACGCGCGCCCTCGCATCAGTGCCGGTGCCGGGCCTTGTGGGCCTTGCGTCTGCCGCGCTTCTTCTTCAACTTCTTCGCCTTGGCGAAGGAGCGGTAGCCGTACTCACTGGACACGGTGACCCCGCTCACATCCAGGCTGCTCCTCGGGGTGCCGACCACCGCCGCGATCCCGATCTCGCGGAACCGGGCGCCGAGCAGGTTCTCGCCGACCTCCCAGCTGCGCGCGCCGTGGGTGTAGCCGGTGGCCGCGATCCGGTCGATGAAGGTGACGCCGGCGGGGGAGGTGTGCTCGAAGTAGCCCTGGCTGACCATCTCGTCGGAGTGGCTGAGCGCGGCCTGTCGAAGGGAAGCGTTCGGCTGCACCGGCTGGACGCCATAGACCGCCCGCTCCTCGTTGATCAGGCAGGCGATCGAGTTCTCCATCGAGGTCTGACTCAGCCCGGTCACCTGGAGTGCCGTGTTGGGGCACGAGGAAGCCGAGGCCGGGGAACCGACGACGAGCATCCAGGCGGCGACCATCGCGATCGCGCCGAGGGACTTCCTTGACCGAGGCACACCCTCCGCATCGAGTGCCCACGGTCGGCCTCAACATCGCCCCCACACATTCAGCCGCGCGTCCTTTACGCCGCACCGGGGGAATTGGCCCTTTCGAAAATGTGAAGAGTCGGTAGTTGCGTTCCTAGAATCGCCCGTATGACGGCCGAACAGGCGTACTCGGCTCTCGCCCGCGCTGCGCGGGAGAGCGGCCTGATTCCCCAGGGCACCCGGGGCGTTGTCCTAGTGTCGGGCGGCGCCGACTCCGCCGCGACCGCGGCTGCGGCTGTTGGGGTGGCCGGCCCCGGTGCGGTGACCGCGCTTCACCTCAACTACGGACTCCGGCCCGATTCGGACAGGGACGAGGAGACCGTCCGGGCGCTCAGCGCCGGTCTCGGGATCGAGCTCGAGGTGGAGCGGCCCGTGCTGGGTGGGGGCAACGTCCAGGCCGAGGCTCGTGAGGCCCGCTATGCGGCCGCCGAACGGCTGCGCCGGTCCAGCGGGGCCGACTGGATCGCCACGGGGCACACCCGAACCGATCTCGCGGAGACCGTGCTCTACCGGCTGGCGACCTCACCCGGACGGCGAGCCCTGCTCGGGCTGCGGCCCCGGCGGGGAGCGGTCGTCCGGCCGCTGCTGGCGCTCGGTCGCGATCAGGTGCGGCAGCTCGCCTCGGAGGCCGGCCTGCCGTTCCGCGACGACCCGACGAACGCCGAGCCGATGTACGCCCGCAACCGGCTGCGGAATGAGGTCCTGCCCGTGCTGCGTGAGATCGGGCCCGAGGTCGAGGCGACGATCGCCGAGACCCAGGCGGAGCTGGCGGAGGAGAGCGAGGCACTCGAGAGGACCGCGGCCGAGGTCCTCTCCGAGTCAGGTGCGGACGCCGCCTGCGCGATCGGCCGGGACGTGCTCGCACCGCTCGACCCCGCGATCCGCCGCCTCGCGCTTCGCCGCCTCGCCGAACGAGCCGCCGGATACCCGCTGCCGCTCGGGCGCGACCGCGCGAATCAGATCTGGCGACTGGTGAACGAGCCGGAAGGCGGAGTCGTCGAGCTCGGCGGTGGGGTGGAGGCCCAGGTCGAGGCGGGACACATTCGCTTCACGGCGGGGCCGGCCGCCGAGCCGGCGGCGGCCACTCTGCAGGTGCCCGGCAGCTGCCGGTTCGGCAGCTGGGAGGTGCGCGCGGAGCTCTCCTCTACCGTCCCGGCGGCGGACGGACCCGACCTCGCGGTGCTGGACGCCGGTGCGCTCGGCGGTGCCCTGGTCGTGCGCTCCTGGCGCGAGGGCGATCGGATGCGGCCGCTCGGGCTCAGAGGCAGCAAATCCCTCCAGGACCTCTTCACCGACCGCAAGGTCCCGAGGTCGTTACGGCACGCGCTTCCGGTGGTCACCTCCGATGGGCGCATCGTCTGGATCGCCGGCGTCGCGGTCTCGGAGGAGTTCGCCGCGAAGGCGGGCGCTCCCCAGGCGGCCGTACTCAGGGCTGCTCAGGTCCATAGTCCATACATAGACTTGGCGCCGTGAGCGAGGACGCGATCGGGGAGGTGCTCGTCTCGGAAGATGACCTTCAGCGCCGGGTCGCCGAGCTCGGGGCCGAGGTGAGCCGGGACTACCAGGGGCGCAGGCCTCTGCTCGTCGCGATCCTGAAGGGAGCGGTCCCCTTCCTCGCCGACCTGATGCGCCACATGACGGTCGACTGCGAGCTCGACTTCATGGCGGTGTCCAGCTACGGCTCCTCGACGGACTCATCCGGGGTCGTGCGGATCCTCAAGGACCTGGACGCACCGATCGCGGATCGCGACGTCCTGATCGTCGAGGACATCATCGACTCGGGCCTCACCCTCCACTACCTGCTCCGCAACCTGCAGGCGCGCAGCCCGAAGTCGATCGAGGTCTGTGCGCTGCTCACGAAGCCCGAACGGCGTCGCGTGGACCTACCCGTTCGCTACGTCGGCTTCGAGATTCCGAACCGCTTCGCGATCGGTTATGGGCTCGATCACCTCGAGCGCTATCGCAACCTCTCCTACGTCGCTGCCCTGCGGGAAAACCCGCAAAGCAGCTAGATCAACGCTGGTACCCTCGCCATAGATCCGGAGGCGCGCATTCCGCGTACCGCCGGGCAAGGACCTACCAATCGTGAGACGCTTTTTTCGCAGCGCTGCCTTCCCGATTCTGATCGTCGTCGTGCTGGCGTTTTTCGCCCAGCGCCTGATCAGTCCGGGCTCGAGCACCGAGACGCCCGACTACAACACGTTCGTCCAGCGGGTCGAGCAGGGGCAGATCGAGTCCGTCACCTGGAACACCAAGGACAACACCCTCAACGTCAAGCAGACGGACGGGACCTCCTACGACGAGTCGTATCCCGACTCCGACTCGGCGCAGGCTGAGCTGCTCAACAACCTCCAGCAGCACAACGTAAAGACCGAGATCAAGGGCAAGGGGGGCTCGAGCCTGCTCTCGCTCCTCACCTACATCCTGCCCTTCCTGCTCTTCTTCGCCTTCTGGATCTTCCTCATGAATCAGATGCAGGGCGGTGGCTCGCGCGTGATGAGCTTCGGCAAGTCGCGCGCCAAGCGGATGTCGGTCGACGCGCCCAAGATCACCTTCCGGGACGTCGCCGGCGTGGACGAGGCCGTCCAGGAATTACATGAGATCAAGGAGTTCCTCGAGAACCCGAAGAAGTTCCAGGCGCTCGGCGCCCGGATTCCGAAGGGCGTGCTGCTCTACGGCCCGCCGGGCACCGGCAAGACGCTGCTCGCCCGCGCGGTGGCCGGTGAGGCCGGCGTTCCCTTCTTCTCGATCTCCGGCTCCGACTTCGTCGAGATGTTCGTCGGCGTCGGCGCCTCGCGCGTGCGCGACCTCTTCGAGCAGGCCAAGCAGAACTCCCCATGCATCATCTTCATGGACGAGATCGACGCCGTCGGCCGCCACCGCGGCGCCGGCATGGGCGGCGGCCACGACGAGCGCGAGCAGACCCTCAACCAGCTGCTCGTCGAGATGGACGGCTTCGAGATGAAGGACAACAT
>DATDKQ010000029.1:0-2595 GCA_036519915.1 Solirubrobacterales bacterium
GTGGAAATGGGTGACGTAGATGTCGTCGACCTGGACGAGCCCCGTCGAGTTGATCATCTGCCGTTGGGCCCCCTCCCCCGCGTCGACCAGGATCCGGCTGCCGCCTGAACGGATCAGCACGCAGGCGGTCGCCCTCCGTGCCGATGGCACGGAGCCGCCGGTGCCGAGAAAGACGACGGAGAGATCCATGGCCCGCCAAGCCTAGACTTGGCACCCCGCGCCCGTAGCTCAGCTGGATAGAGCGTCGCCCTCCGGAGGCGAAGGCCGCAGGTTCGAATCCTGCCGGGCGCGCTTCACGCAGCTCAGACGATGCAGACGTTCCGCATCTGGAGCTCGACGTAGGGCATCCGGTGGGGGCGCACTTGGACACGCTTCGTCTCGCCGGTCACGCAGGGGGCGATGATCGCGGCTCCCTGGGCCTCCAGCGGGCAGACCGTCTGCGGAGTGGGCTGACACGACGGCGGGGTCGGGGGAATCGCGCTGACGTCGTAAGTCCCTCGCTTGAGGCGGATCCTGAAGTGCCCGTCGTTGATCTCCCGGCTTGCCACCACTGCCCCGTCGCTCGCACGGAGAACGTTGATCGTGACGGTCCCCGTAAATAGGGGCGGCGGCGGGGGCGGTTCCGCACAGGCGCCAGGGCAGGTGCTGTTCAGGACGACGCCCTTGACCCCGGTCGGCTTGTGCTTGTGGTGATGGCCCTTGCCTCCCTCGGCGCTGGCCGGCAGCAAGGCGATCGCCGCGACCGCCAGGAATGTAGCGCCCCTTCTCATGGCCCCTCGATACCCGGGTCCGGGCGCCACGAATCTCTATCGATGCTGTGCGCAGCGAGCACGGTCGAGGACCGCCAGATGCGAGGTCTTGCCCCTCGTTTGGAACCGAACGCTCACCACCCCCTTCTTCGCCGACCACGCCTTCCGCCCGAGCCGGTGCCCGTCCAGCCGTACCGCGCAAGGGGTGAGCTTGTGGCGCAGCGTGGTCAGTGAGGCATCCAGTGTGATCCGGTACCGCTTCGCCCGGCGGATGGTGAGCTTCCACGCGTGCTTGCGCTCCTTCGAGCGCAGACCGCCGTTCTCCCCAAATGGGGACTTCGATTTCCCGCGGGGGAAGGCAACCAGGTGAAGTCGCTTCGCAACGTCGTCAAGTCCGACGGTGGAGGCGGAGCCATAGCCCGCGAGCGTCTGTGTGTTCGCGGGCAGCAACGGAAGGATTGCGCCCGCGCGCACCATCAGCGGGAGCACGTCGAGCGCTGCCGGGACGCTCACCCTTCGCCCGCCTTTCAACGTCTTCGCCTTACCTAGGCGAAGCGATCCGTCGCCGGTTCGGTAGCTGAGCGCCCGCCAGAAATCGATCCACCGGCCGCCGGGCAGATAGAGATCGCGGCGCACCTGCCCCGGCTGGTGCACTGGTGCCGCCAGCAGGTCCGGGCCGAACATGAACTCATCCTCCTGTCCGGAGGCCGTCTCATCACCGGGGTAGACGAGTGCCAGGTCCCGCATCAGCGGCATGCCGGTACGGCGGTAGTTGCCGTCGGCGGCCAGGAGATACGGATAGAGCTGCGTGCGAAGCTTCGCGTAGCGCCGCCAGACGGGCAGGATCCCGCTGTCGAAGATCTGCGGCCGCGTGTTCGGTCCCAGGTTGAATCCGTTTGCCTCGGTTCGCATCACGCCGGAAACCGCGCCGAACTCGATCCAGCGGGTCAGCAGCTCGGGCGCCAGCTTGCCGGCGAAGGCACCGAAATACCCACCGATGTCCGAGCCCCACCGCGAGATTCCCGACGTTCCCAGCGACAGGGCCTGCTTGATCGCGGAGTCGAGCCCGTCATATCCCCAGTCCGTGGTGGGATCGCCGCCCCAGACGATCTGCGCGCAGCGCTGAGTCCCGGTCCATCCCGAGCGGACGAACGGCGCCACGGGATGCGGGGCGCCGCGCGCGTAGTCGAAGGTCGCGCAGTGGTAGAGCGTCGGATAGAGGTTGTGCATCCGGGTGCCCGGCGTGCCGTCGGCGGACTTGGCGTCGACTGGCGTGTACTCGCCGAAGTCCTCCATCCAGCCGTCATAGCCATGGCCGACGGCCTCCCCGATCAGACGGTTCCAGAAGCTCTGCGTTCCGGGCGCGGTGAAGTCGAATTGCGAGACGGGGCTGAACAGGTTCCCCGTGTTGAGGTCGTAGACGTAGGGCAGGTCGAGCTGGTTCGTGTTCAGCACCCCCGCCGCGGCGGCCTGCGAATAGGTCGGCTGATAGCTCGTGCAGATCATCGGGTTGAAGTAGGTGGTGATCGCATAGCCGAGGTCATGGAAGCCGGCTGTGAACGGCGGCTGTTGGGACTCCACGCCCTGCTGGGCCCCGCACGGCAGGTAATGCAGGTAGGTGTTGACCGCAGACCCCGGAACATCGGCGGTGCGCAGGTCCCTCGCCTGGCCCAGCTGGTCCGAATCCGTGGGCTGGTACCAGGGGCCGAAGAGCCAGGGGGCCGCGGCGGGCGGCTGGCGTCCGGTCAATTCGGTCAGGCGACGCAGGGCATCGGCTGGCGAGGGCCCGGCGATGAAGCGGAGGTGCAGGCTGGTCGACTGCGCCTCGACGCTCCACGCCGACGGA
>DATDKQ010000030.1:0-4421 GCA_036519915.1 Solirubrobacterales bacterium
AATCCCGTAGTTGGTCCCGTCGAACGTGTTGTAGGGCTGGTCCTTGAGATCGTCGAAGATCGTCTTGTAGTTCGGGACGAGATCGACGTTGACTGGCGACACATCGCCACCATCCACGAGACGGGCGGTCGCGTTGCCCGAGGCGGATACACCGTCGTATTGACCGGTCCGCATCAGATCGACCATCTGGTCGGACGTATCGCCGATCTTGACGTTCGTCTGACAGCCGGTCTGCTGCTCGAACGGCGTCACCCAGTCGACGCCCTTGGTGACCGTGCCGTCCTCGCAGTAGCTGGCCCAGCAGATGATGTTCAGCTCACCTTCGCCTGCACCGACGCTGGTCAGCTCCTCACCACCGTTACTACCTCCGTTGTCATCACTACCGCCACAACCTGCGATCACCAACATCACGGCGGCGAGCCCAGCGACTATCGCCGCAGGTACCCAGGTTGGATGAGCTCTAATTCGGCTCACTTTCCTTCTCCTCTCCCTTTACGGCGACGGTCTGATCCGCTCGCCATCCGATTTTGATTTTCCGGCCGCGCTGGTCCTGGACCTCGGCTGAGGTTGTCTCCAGGTTCTGGCGGACGACTTGAAGCTCCCCCCCTGCTTCGAGATCGACCAGGTACCGGGTCACCATGCCCGCGTAGGAGACGTCCTTGATGGTCCCCCCCTCGACGTGCAGGCCGCTCGGCACCTGTCCGTTCTCGACGATGAAGATCTTCTCCGGGCGCACCGTGAACCGCCGCCCGTCACGCTCAAGGAGGTTCGACACGCCGACGAATCCCGCCACGAACGCGTTCTGCGGCCGCTCGTAGATCTCCGTCGGTGGACCCACCTGCTCGATGCCGCCGTCGTTGAAGACCGCGATGCGATCGGACATCGTCAGGGCCTCCTCCTGGTCGTGGGTCACGTAGATGAAGGTGATCCCGACCTGCGCCTGGATCGTGTTGAGCTCTACCTGCATCTGCTCCCGAAGCTTCAGGTCGAGCGCGCCGAGCGGCTCGTCCAGCAGCAGCACCCTGGGCTCATTGACAATCGCTCGCGCCAGGGCAACGCGCTGCTGCTGTCCGCCGGAGAGCTGGTTCGGCTTCCGCTGCTCATAGCCCGCCAGCCGCACCGTGGCGAGCGCCTCGGAGGCCCGGCTCCGTCGCTCCTCCTTGCCCACCCGCTTCACACGCAGCCCGTACTCGACGTTCTCGCCCACGGTCATGTGGGGGAAGAGGGCGTAGTCCTGGAAGACCGTGTTGACAGAGCGGTCGTAGGGCGGCTCGCCGGTCACATCCCGGCCGGCGAGCTCGACGGTCCCGGTGTCGGGTTCCTCGAACCCGGCGATCATCCGCAGCGTGGTGGTCTTGCCCGACCCGGAGGGGCCGAGCAGGGTAAAGAACTCCCCCCGTTTCACCTCGAGGTCGAGCGAGTCGACGGCGACGACGTCGCCGTAGCGCTTGCTCACCCCGACGAGGCGCACGTCCGCTTGCTCGTCGCTCGATCCCGAGCCGGGCTCTGCCTCACTGCTTGCAGCCGTAGCGGCTACGCCGCCTCCTTCTCCTCGGTCGATCAGGGCGTTAGATGTGCGCACCGTATAACGCCCACCGGTGCGGCCTTAGGTATATCCGAGCGTCGCCCTGCGTCGCTAGGCCAGTGTGGCCAATCTTTGCCGGAAGGCTTGTACTTCCCGACTGCGCCGGTTGGGCCTAGAAGCCCGGGTAGTACTTGCCGGTGAAGCCGAGCGGCTTGCGCTTCTGCTTCCGCCAGCGGGGGCCTGAACCCTGGTTCCAGCGGTCACCGCCGGTGGAGGTGTCGAAGCGCTTGCCTGCGATCACCATGTAGGCATGGCTGGCATTGCCGTACACCGTGATCCAGCGGCCCTTGCCGGGAACGCCCCAGCTCGAGGCCAGGCCGCCGGAGGTCATCGGGCTCGCCAGCAGGCCTGCAGCGTGCAGGACATAGCTCACGGCGCCTGAACAGTCGTAGCCGGAGGCGAAGAAGCTTCTGTGGCCACCGCCCCAGACGTAGGGGAGGGTGTGAATCGCGTTGGCCGCGGCGATCGCCGTCTGGATCTGCGCCGGCGCATCCGCGGGGGCGACGGCAGTGCCGTCCTTGCGGATCTTCGCCTTCCCTGGAGGCCCAACCGGGGCGGGAGTGGTCGTGGTGGGCGTCGTCGTGGTGCTGCCGGGCGGGCCGGACCCGCCGGTCTGGGCGGCCGCCGGAACGGCGAGCGCCAGTACGCACAGAGTTGTGATCCCCGCCACTGCGAGGCGACGCCTACAGCTAAGTGTGCTTCGCATCCAACAGTTCTCCTTTGTCGGCCTGCGGGGTTAGCTGTCGGGCTAGCGCTGAAGGAGCCTGCGCCCCCACCCTCGATTCCGGTGGGTTCGCCCCTGTATCTGGTTCCCCCGCTCCCATCGCCACGTGGTGATGGGACTCGGCGTAACTGGCGCGGGACCTTACCAAACGTGAAAGAACCTTTGCAATCGACAACCGTTTATTAGTGATTACCCGCACGAACTCGGGATTCGACGCCCGCCCCTCGCCCCCTTCCACCCAGGCGTGGCGACGCGGCCCGGGGAGAGCGGGCCGCGTCGCGCACTGGGATGGGAGGAGAGAGGCCTCCCAGCCGCCCTCAGGCGGCTATAAGCCGGGGAAGAAGCGGACGGAGTAGCCGGTGCCCGTCCGCATGCTCGCTCGCCACCGCGGACCCGAGCCCTGGTTGAGGGACTCGCCGACCGCGGAGGTGTCGAACCGCAGGCCCGCGACCGTCATCCAGGCGTGACTGCGGTTGGCGTAGACGGTGATCCATGATCCGGTGCCCAGGGCGCCCCAGGTCATCAGCGGACCGGAGGAGAGGGGGCTCCTGAGCAGTCCGGCGGCGTGCAGCACATAGCTGACGGCGCCGGAGCAGTCATAGCCCTTCGACTTGAAGCGGCGATGGCCGCCGCCCCAGGTGTAGGGCCTGGTGTGGATCCTGTTCCCGGCCTTGATCGCCTTGCGAACCTGACGCGGCGCATCCGCCGGCGGCAGCGCCGTACCGTCCGGCTGCAGCTGGGCCGTGCTGCCCGGGGCCGTCGGAGTCGTTGGGGTGGTTGTGGTCGTCCCGCCGGGGGGCGCCGCCCCACCGGTCTGGGCCATCGCCGGCACTGCGCCCGCGAGCGAAGCGACCAACAGCAGCCCTGCCACCGCCAGCTTCCTACTGCTTCTGCTGTGTGTGTCTGACCGCAAACCGTTCTCCTTCGTCGGCCTACGGGGTTAGCTGACGGGCTAGCGCTAAAGGACTCGCGCTTCCACACTTGGTGGATTCGCCCCAACTGCTCTGGTTCCCCCGCTCTCGTCCCGCACTGGTGGGGACGAGATTCGGCGTCTGGTCGGGCGGGAACGCTAGCAGACGATCCGGAGCTGTGAGTAGGTGCTCACAGAAACCGCGGAATCTGCGGCAACGGCCGCTACAGCCCCTGCCAGTGGCGCACGGCGAAGCCCGCCCCGGTGCGCAGCGTGTAGCGCCAGCGCGGGCCGCGTCCCTGGTCGATCCACTCGCCACGGGGCGACGTGTCGTAGCGCAGGCCCGCGATCACCATGTAGGTGTGGGTCCGGTTGGCGTAGACCGTGATCCAGCTGCCCGGCCCGGACGAGCCCCAGTAGGCGAGCTGCCCGGAGACGAGCGGCGAGCGGAGCACGCCGGCGGCGTGCAGGACGTAGCTGACCGCGCCGGAGCAGTCATAGCCCCTCGCCCTGAAGCTGCGGTGGCCGCCGCCCCAGATATAGGTCTTGCGGTGAATCTTGTTCGCTGCCTTGATCGCACGGAGCACCGCATACGGAGCGCCAGTGGGGATGCTCGCCTTACCGCCCGGCAGGATGGTCGCCGCGTTCGTCGGTGTCGCGGGCTCGCCCACCGGAGCGCCAGGCACCGGCGTCGTCGTGGTCGTGTCAGTGGTCGTCCCGGTCTGACCCGCCGCCGGGCTCGCGGCGATCAGCGCGGCGGCAAACAGCGCTCCTGCCAGCCCGAGTTGGCGGCCTTGGCGTGATCGGCGAGACAGCTTGAATCCCTCCTCCGGTCCCTTCCTCATCGGTTGGAACTGGGCTCCTCCTTGAGCGGAAGAACGTATCAGAGCAGGGGTTTTCTATGAGCGAGACTTAACAAACTCCGGTCGGATAGGTTGAAATCCGTGGAACTCGAGGGCAAGACGCTGCTGCTCAGCGGCGCCACAGGGGGTATCGGTCGAGCGATCGCCGAGGAGCTCGCACGGCGGGGAGCATCGCTGGTGTTGAGCTCGCGCAAGGGCGAGGAGCTCGACAGCCTCGCGCAGTCACTTCCGGGAGGGGCCGAGCGGCACCGCACGCTCGTCGCCGACCTGGCGGAGCCCGGCGCGGCCGAGGAGCTCGTCGACAAGGCCGGAGACGTCGACGGCATGGTTGCCAATGCG
>DATDKQ010000031.1:0-11276 GCA_036519915.1 Solirubrobacterales bacterium
CCGTCGTGCCCGGGCGGGGTCGATTCATTCAGCCCGACCGCCTTGCCCTGGCTGTGGCCCTTCGCCTTCCCACGCGCCTTCTCGTGTTGCTGGCGGGCGTGCTCATGCGCTGCCGCCGAGTTGCCGCCCTTGCCCTTGGCCTTCGTCTGGGCCGCGTTCGAGACGTCGTTGCCGCCGCTGCCGTCCCCGCTCGTGGTCTTGGTCTCAGTTGCCGACGGCTTCGGGCTGTGGTGGGAGGGCTGGTTCGGGAGCGTGATCCCGACCGAGTCGAAGGCGTCCCGGGCCGGCCCCGGGACGGTCACGCCGGCGAACGCCAGGCCGGCCAGGAGCAGCGGGATCAAAGCTACGGCGATGGCGATCTTGGCGACCAGGGCGCGCCGCGAGCGCGGCCGTCCGGGCTCGAGCACCGGAGCACGCCTGGTCGTCTGGGTCTCTGCCTCGATCGTCGAGGAGCGGGCGGTTGCTGCGATCCGGGGGACGAGCGTTGCCGTCAGCTCCCGGCTCGGATGAGCCGTAACCGCCGCACGCAGGGCTTCCGTGAAGAGGGCGACTTCCTTCATCTCATCCGGAAAAGCGCCGTTGGTGCTCACCGGGATACCCCCTCGCCGGAGAGCTGCCGCTTCACCGCGGCCAACCCCCGCCTCTGGAGCGCCTTGATGGCCCCTTGCCGCTTGCCGAGAGCCTTCGCGATGTCCTCGATGCTCATATCCCCCACGAAGCGCAGCAGGAGCACCGCGCGCTGGTCCTCGGAGAGGGCGGCCAGGATGCGTTCGACCCGGTCGATGCCGATCCGCGCGAGGGCCTCCTCCGCCGCGTCATCCACGTGCTCCGCCGGCTCAGGCGGCTCTGCGGCGAGCTCGATCGGGCGGCGAGCCGAGTACCGTCGCGCGTCGATCAGACGGTGGTGGGCGATCGTGAAGACCCAGGACCGGAAGCCGGACTCGTCCCCCTCGAAGCGTGAGATGTCGCGAGCGACCTGCAGGAACGTCTCGCCCAGAACCTCCTCAGGGTCGGGCGCTGCGTTCGCGCGGAGGTATCCCAGCACGATCGGAGCGAGCCAGTTGAAGATCTCGTCCCAGGCGTGCTCGTCTCCGGCTTTGGCGGCCGCGAGCAGGCCGCTGAATCTCTCCCCGCTCACACCCGCGAACGTAGCGGGCGCGAGCGATCCGCTGCAAGCCGATCGCTCGCGCCTCGCCGTTAACTCGGCCGCTACGGGACCAGCGTCAGCGTCGTCTGACCGGTCGCCGCCAGGCAGGTGATCCGCCTGCCTTTCTTCTGCTTCTTGCCCTTCTTCTTCGACCCGACCTTGCGATCCGCCTGGTCGACGCTCACCTGCAGCGTCACCGTCGCGGGCGCAGTGTCCGTCGGCCGCGGCAGGATGGCGGTGAAGTCGCCATTCGAGCGGGTCTCAGTCGTTTGAGCGAGCTGCGTGGTCCCGCCGGTTCCGGTGTAGGCGAACCGGACGAGGCGGTCCTTGCGGCAGCTGGAATTCGACATCAGGTTGCCGGTCACGGTCGTCGTCGCGTCGACGCCAGCGAGCGTGCTCGGGGTGGTCACCACCGAGAGCGATCCGGGCGCCTGCTTGGGCGACTTGGGGCCCTTCCCGATCGCGGTGGTGGAAACCACGAATGAGCTGGCGAGCACGCCGATCGCGATCGTGCTGAGCAGCTTTCGCATCGTCTTCCCTTCCTAGCTGGACAGGTCTCTCCTGAGAGCGATGGCAGACTCCCTGGGGTTACGGGGAGATCGCGCTTTAACCTGCAGCCTGTATGTCAACTGCATCAACGACCCGCCGCCCCGGCCGCCGCGAGGCGGAGGCGCAGGCGACTCGCGACGCGCTCGTCCAGGCAGCGCTCGAGCTGTTCACCAAGCGCAGCTACGCCGGGGTCGGGACCGAGGAGATCGTCACGCGGGCCAAGGTCACCCGCGGGGCGCTCTACCACCACTTCACCGACAAGCGCGACCTCTTCCGCGCCGCCTTCGAACGGGTCGAGGGTGAGTTGATGGAGCGGATTGGCGCCCGCATGGAGGCGACGGACGATCCCTGGGAACTGATGCTCGCCGGCATGCGCTCGTTCCTCGACGCCTGCGAGGAGCCGGCGGTGAAGCAGATCGCCCTCACGGACGCGCCCTCCGTCCTCGGCTGGCAGGAGTGGCGGGAGATCGACAATCGCCACGGCCTCGGCCTGACCCGCGTCGCGCTCCAGGGAGCGGTCGACGCCGGGGTTCTGCGGCCGATCGCCGTCGAGCCGATGGCGCACCTGTTCGTCGCCGCGCTCTCCGAGGCGGCGTTCGTGACCGCCTACTCCGACCAACCCCGCAAAGCGCGCGCCGAGGTGGAGCAGGCGCTGATCCAGTTGATCGAGGGGCTTCGCGCCGGCTAGTTCAGTTAGTTGAGGCGCTCGACCAACATCGCCTCGCCCTGGCCGCCGGCGACACACATCGTCTCGAGACCGAGCTGGTGGTCGTCGGTCTCCATCACGTTGAGCAAGGTGCCCATGATCCGGGCGCCGGTCATGCCGAACGGGTGCCCGAGAGCGATCGCCCCGCCGTGCGTGTTCATCTTCTCCAGCGGGATGTCGCACTCGGCCATGATCGGGATCACCTGGGCGGCGAACGCCTCGTTGAGCTCGACCACGTCGACGTCCTTGATGGTCTTTCCGCCGCGGTCGAGCACCTTCTTGATCGCGCCGATCGGGGCGACGCCCATGTACTCGGGCTCGTTGCCGTGCGTGGCGGCCATGCCGATCCGCGCCCGCGGCTTCAAGCCGAGCTCCTCGGCGCGGTCCTCCGACATCACCAGCACCGCCGCCGCCCCGTCATTGAGCGGGCATGAGTTGCCGGCGGTCACGCCGCCACCACCCTCAAAGGCCTCGGGCAGCTCCGAGAGCTTCTCCAGGGTCGAGCTGGCGCGGGGGCCATCGTCCTTCGTCACCTCGGTGCCGTCGGGAAGCTTGACCGGGACGATCTCACGGTCGAAGAAACCGTCCTCCTGCGACCGCACCGCGAGCTCCTGAGAGCGCTGCGCGTACTTGTCCATGTCGGCGCGGCTGACCTCATAGCGCTTGGCCACGTTGACCGCGGTGATGCCCATGTCGATGTAGGCGTTGGGAGTCCCGTCCTTGCCCTGCACCTTCTCGTTCTGGTCGGCGACGCCGGCCGGCTCGGTGCGCTCGTTGTAGCGGCTCACCCACTCGACGCCGGCGGCGATGTAGGTGTCGCCCTGTCCGGCGCGCACCGCGTTGGCCGCGTGCCTGATCGAATCCAGGCTGGAGGCGCAGTAGCGCGACATAGTCACGCCGTTCACGATCTCGGGCAGCTTGTTCGAAAGCAGGACCATGATGCGGGCGATGTTGAAGGCCTGCAGGCCCTGGGGCATGCCGCAGCCGCAGAAGACGTCCTCGACCGATGACGGCTGGACCTCCGGATTCCGCTCCAACAGCTCGTCGATCACGAAGGCGCCCAGCTCGTCGGGGCGCAGCTGGGCGAGGGAACCCTTGAACGCCCTGCCGATGGGCGTACGGATGGTGTCGACGATCACTGCTTCGGGCATCTGCTGATTCTCCTTGTCGGGGATGCGGGACGGCTTCGCGATAAAACGGGTTGCTCCTCGATCATGAAACGGGTTGCGCCTCGCGGCGCATCCTCGCATCTGCGGAGCACCCTCGAATCACGAAATGGTACGGCGCGGCGCCCCTCGGGCGCGGTCTAGGATTCGGCCATGCCAGACGGCCGGCCGCTCATTCCTCGTATCCGCATGCCGAGGGTCACCCGGCCGGGGCGCGCCTCGCGCGCCGCGAGCGAGAGGACGACCACCACGAAGCCCACGCAGGCGGCGGAGCACGGGAACGGCGCCGAGGCGGCCACCAAGGAGACGGCGCCCAAGGGGGCGCAGCCGACGGCTGAAAAGCCGGCCGCGGCCAAGCCGGCCGAGGGCGCGAAGACGCCCGAACCCAACCTCCAGGAGCGCATCGAGGGCCTGCAGGGCTGGATGGCCGAGATCGAGCGCAAGCAGGCTCGGATCACCTACTTCGGCGGGCTCGCCCTGCTGCTCGCACTCGGTACGGCGGGCGCCGCGCTCTACTTCGGGCTCACGACCCACTCGGACAGCGCCACCAAGAACGACCTCGACGCCCTGACCAGCAGGGTGAATTCCCTGCAGGGCGCGGTCACGAAGAACAGCAAGGACACGCAGAACGCGCTGAATGCCTCGATCGCCCAGCTCCAGCAGTCAATCGCGAACCTGCAGAAGCAGCAGTCCCAGGCGGCGGCGAACATCTCCACCCTGCAGAGCCAGGTCGCCGCGGGCGCGCTCAACAAGAATGCGGCGAATGCGGCGACCCCGGGAGTGGCGCCGACGGCGCCAGGCACGGCCACCACGACAACCACGCCCAACAACGGCAAGAACCCGTAGCTAGTGGCGATTGCCACTAGTCCGCAGGCGTAAAAGCGGCGCGCGTCCGCTTGGTGCTCTAGCGTGACGCGCGGAATCGGCTCTCGAAAGGAGGTCCTCGATGCCTGAGGGCTACTGCGTCAAGGAACGCAAGAAGGTCGAGATCAAGGAACCGCAGCAGGTCACGATGAAGAACGGTCGTCCGGCGATTCAGGGCACCTGCCCGGACTGCGGAACCAAGATCTTCAAGATCGGGAAGCTCGCCTAGCTCTGGCTCTCCGTGCGACCTCGGCCGGGGTCTGGTCCGGCCGAGGATCGCCGCTTCTCAGGCACGAGCGCATGCCGCTCAATCCTTCACCGGCCCACGCGCGTAGGAGGTAACGCGGGCCGCGAACGCGGCCACCCTACGAACGCAGTGGAGGTGTGGATGCGCTTGAACCGACGTTTCGCAGCGCTGTTCGCAATCGGGGCCGCAGTCGCGATACCCGTAGCGGGTTGCGGCGGGGGCAGCGACGACAACAGCAGCACCAGCAATGCAGCCACCCAGGCGTCGACCACGGGTGGAGCGGCGGCGACCGGCGCAGGAGGCTCGGTCACGCTCACCGCCACCGATTTCAAGTTCAACCCCTCGGACCCGACGGTGAAGTCAGGCGACGTCACCTTCACGATGAAGAACGACGGGCAGACGACCCACTCCCTCGAGATCGAGGATGTGAACGGTCAGGACCAGGAGCTCGAGGGGGACATCTCGCCGGGTCAGAGCGGGACGCTGAAGGTGAATCTGCCGCCCGGCAAGTACGAGTTCTATTGCCCAGTGGGGAACCACAAGGAGATGGGCATGGAGGGCGAGATCACCGTCAACTGATCTACGGAAACGCCACTACGCCCCCGAGGACGCCTACATAGGCCGTGCCGTCCCGCCCGAGCGTCACGGGGGCGTAGTTGTTGTTGAAGCCGAAACCGGTGCCGGCGAGGCGGCGGTAGACCGTACGACCGGTGCGGAAGTCGAGCGTGGTCAGGTACCAGGCGTCGATGCCGTCCGACCGCGGTGGACGCGTGTAGGTGTAGACCAGCCCGTTGCTGAGCGAGAGCTTGGGCACGACCGACGGCGCGCGCTCGTTGCTGGTCCAGGCGGTGCTGCAGCGGAACTTCGCCCGCCCCTTCCGCTTGCGGCCCTTCCTCCCCTTCTTCGGCTTCTTCTTGACGACGTCGATCCTGGTCAGGCCGGCGACGGTGCTGCCGCCGCTCAGGTCGCCGGCGCTGATCTGGTAGCCGTAGTTGTTCTCGGCGACCAGCGACCGGTTCGTGCCGATCAGGGAGTTGTCGGTCGAGCCCGCCCCCTTGGCGAACACGGGAGCCGAGCAAACCACGCGCGCCTTCGCCTTCCTCTTCGCCTTGCCTCTGTGCCCGGCGGAGCGCGCCCGCTTCTTTTGCCTGTGCCCTCGCAGCTTGATGGCCCGCCTGTAGACGACTACGTCCATCGGGTCGGCGTTGTCGGTGATCGCCACCCAGTTGCTCCCCATGAGGGTCGGCGTCGTCCCTGAGCCGGCGTCACTCTGGCCGGGCTTGTGGATCCCGGAGTTCGGATAGGCGACGCGCCAGCTCACCGCGGGACCCCCGTGCGAGTTGGCGTCGAACCGGTAGAGCGCCCTGTCGGAGACGATGTAGACACCCCCGGTCTCGTCGACGGCGAAGGAGTTCGAGATCCCCTCGCCGGAGAGCCTCATCGTCCGGATCGTTCCGCTTCCGCGATCGATCGTCCCGACGAGGCCCTGCCGGGTGACGAACCAGAGCATGCCGCGCCAGTCGGGGAGCACGGAGACGATTCCCTCGCCTGCGGGAATCCTGCCGCTGAGGTCGTAGTCCGCACTCACCTGGAAGCCGGGGCCGTTCGTGATCGAGACGACGAGGACGTGCCGATCGGTCGTCGGGACCACCGCCCGGTCGTGCTGGTCGAGGTAGAAGTAGCCGCCGCCGGAGAAGTCGGTGAATGGGTTGCCGCCCGGGCTCACGTTGCGGAGCGGCAGGGGCATGGCGGCCAGGGTCTGGAGAGTGTGCGGGTCAAGCAGGGCAAGGACCGGTCGGTCGAGGCCGACGCAGACGGTCACGATGCGCCCGGCCGAGTCGAAGGTGATCGAACCGCACTCGCGGGGCGGCGTGTTGAGCGAGGAGGGCTCGGCCCCATCCCCGAGCGGGCCCGAGAGCCGGTAGGTGTCGCTCATGTAGGGGTCGTCGTGGATGTTGTTCCGCGGGTTCGGCGCCATGAACGGGTTGCGCGGCGGCGCCGGTCCACCATCGACCGGGTTCGGGCTGGCCGTCGCGCCTTCGAACTGCGGGACCAGGGAGCGCTCGAGGTCCGGAATCGGCACGACGGGGAGCCCGGGCGTCTGAGCCCCCGCGACGCCGGCGCAGGCCGACCACGCGACCACCGTCAGCGTCGCGATCAGTGCCGCTCGAGCCCCGCAACCCCTGTGGCGCATCCGCCGCCGAGCATACGGGAGACTTCTTCTCGATGGCGCAGAAGCCGCTCGAGCTGATCCTCGCTCGGAATTTCCTCACCAGCCTCTCCACGCCGGCCTTCCTGGTCGACGAAAGCGGCGCGCTGATCTTCTACAACGAGGCCGCCGGAGCGCTCCTCGGTATCTCCTTCGAGGAGTCGGGACGCATGGAGGCAAAGGACTGGGCCCGCACGCTCTCGCCGTACGGGGAGGGCGGTGAGCTCATGCCGATCGAGGAACGAGCGATGACCAAGGCCCTCCGCCAGGGTAAGCCTGCACATGGCCACTTCAAGATCCGATCGGTGAGAGGCGACGAGTACGAGATCGAGGCGAGCGCGATGCCGATCGTCGCCGAGGGAGGCCAGGAGGGGGCGATGATCTTCTTCTGGGCACGGAACTCACGCGACGGGGATTAGAGGCCGATAGGCTGCGGAAAGAGAGAGGAGCAGGTGAAAACGAGATGAAGGTCAAGGTGTGGGGTGCGCGGGGATCGGTCCCGGCTCCGGGCCCCGAGATGAATCGCTACGGCGGCAACACCTCCTGCGTCGAGCTGGGGCTCTCGGACGGCTCGACCCTGATCATCGACGCGGGAACCGGCATTCGCAGCCTGGGTGTCGGGATCGCCAGGGAGCTGCCGAAGATCAACATCCTGCTGACCCACCTCCACCTCGACCACATCCAGGGCCTGATGTTCTTCGCGCCGTGCTTCCGCTCCGAGTCCCAGATCACGATCTGGGGCCCCTCCTCGCCCGAGGCGTCCCTGGAGGAGCGCATCGGACGCTACATCTCAGCGCCACTCTCCCCGGTCGAGGTCCGCGAGCTTCCCTGCGACGTCAACTTCCGCGATACGCCGGCGACCGAGTGGGAGATCGGCCCGGCCAAGATCCGGGCCGAGGCGGTCACCCACCGCGGTCCCACCCTCGGCTACCGGGTGACGGACGGCGACACCAGCTTGACCTACATCTCCGACCACGAGCCCGGGCTCGGCGCCGCTCTCGAGACCCTCGAGCCGGAGTGGATCTCTGGATTCGACCTCGCCCGCGACGCCGACCTGCTGATCCACGACTGCCAGTACACCGACGAGGAGTACCCCGAGCACGTCGGGTGGGGCCACTCGAAGCTCACCGACACCCTCACCTTCGCGCGCCGGGTCGAGGCCCGCCGCCTGATGCTCTTCCACCACGACCCGCTGCACTCCGACGACTTCCTCGATCGCTTCCACGAGACCGCAGAGGAGCGCTGGACCGAGCTCGGCGGCCCGGACGGGGCGGTCGAAATGGCCGCGGAGACGCAGGAGATCGAGGTCGAAGCCCCCGCCAGGGTCGCGGCTGCGGGCTAGACGTCCGGATGGCGGTCGGCCCACGGCCGCTCCGCCTCGAGCTGCGCGCCGAGTGAGATCAAGGTCGCCTCGTCGTTCGGCCGGGCGATCATCATCACCGAGCGCGGCAGACCCGAGTCGGTGAAACCGGCCGGGATCGTCGCGGCGGGCTGTCCGGTGTAGTTCCAGGCCGCTGCGTAGGGATAGACGTTCGACATCCCGTTGATCGTGCGCAGGGCGCCCTGGCCCCGCCAGTGCCCGACCTCCACCGGCAGCTGCGCGGTGGCCGGGGTGAGCAGCACGTCGTAGTCGCGCCAGAGCTCCTGGATCCGCCGCGACGCCGCGGGCATCCGGTCGCGGACCTTCGCCAGTCGCCGGTCGCTGATCGCCCGGCCCAGGCGGACGAAGCCCTTGGTCTGGTCCGAGAGCCGCTCCGGGTGGGGCATGGACAATGCCTCGTCGCGGATGCCGCGGAAGTAGAGCGGATAGAAGTCGGTGATCAGGGGCCCGAGGTTGGGCGCGGCGTCCGTCACCTCGTGGCCGAGAGAGCGAAGCAGGGCGATCGTCTCCTCGTAGCCGTCGATCACCTCGGTCGCCTTCGGCACCGGCAGGATCGTTTTGGTGGTGCAGGCGATCCGCAGCTTGCCGGGAGAGGTCCGCGCCGCCTCGACCAGAGGGCGGTCGAAGTCCGGCGGCGAGTCGAAATCGCCTTTCTCCGCCCCGCTGACCGCATCCAGATAGAGGGCGGTGTCCATCACCGTCCTGCTGACGCAGCCGGAGACCGAGAGCCCGTTCCAGTGCTCGCGGTCGGGCGAGAGGGAGATCCGGTTGCGCTGGGGCTTCAGGCCGAACAGGCCGCAGTAGGCGGCGGGGTAGCGGATGGAGCCTGCGCCGTCGGTGGCGTGGGCGATCGCGCTCATCCCAGCCGCGACCGCGACGCCGCTGCCGCCGCTCGAGCCGGCGCATGTCAGGGCGGGGTCCCAGGGATTGCGGGTGTCGCCCCAGGTCGGGCTCTCGGTGAAGCCGTAGATGGCAAGCTCGGGGAGGTTGGTCTTGCCGAGGATCACGGCTCCGGCGTCGCGCAATCGCCGGACGATCACGCTGTCCTCCTTTGCCGGCTCGCCGTAGGCGGCCGTGCCGTGGGTCGTGACCTCGCCCGCGTAGTCGACGTTGTCCTTGATCGCGACCGGAACTCCGAGCAGCGGCGCCTGCTCCCCGGAGGCGAGGCGCTCCTCCGCCCGCTTCGCGTCGGCATGCGCCTGCTCGCTGAGCACGATCCGGTAGGCGTTCAGGGTCGGCTCAATCCGCGAGATGCGCTCCAGGTAGAGCTCGACCAGCTCGCTGGGTGACACCTCCTTGGCACGGACCATCTCCGCGATCCGGGCGGCCCCGGCGAAGGCGCGCTCGTCCTCGGTCGCAGGCATCACGCTCACAGCCGCCATCCTTCCGCATCGAGAACCTCCTCGGCCGCGCGCTCTCCGGACCGCACGGCGCCCTCCATGTAGCCACACCAGACGGTGGCCGTCTCGGCACCCGCCCAGTGGATCCGCCCGGCCGGCTGGCGCAGAGCCTCACCGCAGTGGACGAGCGCGCCGGGGGCGAAGGAACACACCGGACCGCCCCGGCTCCATTCCTCCTCCGCCCAAGCGGTCTCGAGGTAGATCCCGGGCTTCGCCGCCTGCTCGCCGAAGAGCCGCTCGAAGCACTCCAGCACCACCCGCCGGCGATCAGCCTCCGAGCGGCGGGCATGGCGGATCGCCTCGGCCCCGGCGATGAAGCCGAGCAGCACGCCGGGTGTGCCGTCCGGGGGCGAGTTGTCGAAGGTGGTTGCCACCGGCCCGCCGTCGCTGACCGCCTGACCGCTCAACCCCTGCTCCCGCCAGAAGGGCTCCGGATAGACAGCTGCGCACTTGGTCAGCGCCCCGTGCGCCATCCGCTGGGTGAGCTGATCGCGTCGACCGCCGAGGGAGGGCGCGAACGAGATCCGCGCCGCGAGCGGCGGCGGCGCGGTCACGATCACCCGCTGAGCGCGCGCCTGGATGCCGTCGGCCTCGACCTCGAGCCCGCCGCCGTCCTGCGCGATCCGGCGCACCGGGGCGGAGACTGCGAGATCGTCGCCGAGCTCCGCGGCGAGCCGCTGCGAGATCAGCTGGGAGCCACCGACGAAACGGTCCTGCTGGGCGCCACCCTCCACATCGATCAGCGCATCGAAGCTGCCGGCCGAGTTGACATAGGAAAGCATCCAGAGGGCGGACAGCTCCGCGGTCCCCGTTCCCATCACGGTGCCGATCGCGATCTCGAGCAGGCTGCGTGCCTTCTTCGTGCGGGCCGCCTTGCGAATCCAGGTGGCGAGCGTCTGGGAGTCGAGCTCGTTCGCCTTCGGCGCCGTCCAGGGCGCATCCGCCGGCACCCGGCGCGCCGCGCGGCGCACCTTGCGGCGCGCGCGGTCGATGTCCAGCAGGACATGCGGGGCGAGCCGCGGGATCGTCCCCTTGTAGCGGCGCAGTCTGCCTCGCAGGTCAAGCAGATTGCGGCCTTCATGGTGGGTGGGGAAGGTCTCGACGCCGAGCTCCGAGGCCAGGGCCAGCACCCGGTCCTGAGTCGGCCCGACCCACTGCCCTCCCATCTCTGTCACCTTGCCCGCGCCGATCGAGGCGTTCGCAGTGCGTCCACCGACCCGATCGCGCGCCTCGAGCACCAGCACGCTGCGACGAGCTGCGACCAACTGGCGGGCGGCCACAAGGCCGGCCAGGCCCGCGCCCACGACGATGACGTCGGCCTCTGGTCGTCCGGGCGCGGCGGGCACGGGCGAACGCTATCGAGGGGCCCGACAGCTGCGCCGGGCGCCTACCCGCACTGGACCGGGATCTGCGGCGTGCTCTTGGTGCCGATCGTGACCACGAGCCAGCCTGTCCCGTCCAAGGCGAACCCGCAGGAGGATCAGCAGGAGACAGGGGCCTGAGCTGAGGCTCGGGACAGCCGGCGCAGGCTGAGCGGGGCCCTTCGGGGCCCCGTTCTCATTCGGAGAGGACCTTGGCCTTCTCGCGCTCGAACTCGGCGTCGCTGA
>DATDKQ010000032.1:0-3388 GCA_036519915.1 Solirubrobacterales bacterium
ACGCCCTAGCGCGTACTCCCCACTTGTCCGCCTGGCGTCTCAGCCCTGCGCCGGCCTCCGCTCCACCCCTCAATCTGCAGGTTTCAAAATTAATTGGACCCCAATTGGACCCCGTCAGCAATCGCTCACACCGCCATCTACGCGCGAAACCCCCGTATTAGCGGGGGTTTCGCTCAGTCAGGGCGACTGGATTTGAACCAGCGACCTTTCGGCCCCCAGCCCAACGGTCCGCGGGACCGCCCCCTTGGCGTGAACCAGCGACCTTTGGGCCCTCAACCGAATGCCTCGGGCGCCCAAAAAGAGCGTCCTCTCGGGAGATATTCGGGAGACGTTTTTTAGATTCGAAATTCCCAGGTTGGGATTTCCAGGGCTTTTAGTGGGCCGGGCAGGACTCGAACCTGCGACCGACGGATTATGAGTCCGCTGCTCTGACCACCTGAGCTACCGGCCCCGGCCGCATCGTAGTGCGGTTTCCCGCTGCTCCACTATGGGTCCGGGGAGTCGATTTGCAAACCGATTGCTAACGCGCCGGTTCAGAGCTTGCTGCCGAGCTTGAGGCAAAGAGAGCGAGCGAAGCGAAGCGCAACCGTCCTATCCGCATCCGCAGATTCACGGTCCGATGAAGGCGCTACTCCGAAAGCGCAGAGACCACGTCTGCGGCGAGCGGGTCCGGGTTGCGCCGCTCGCCTACGAGGTTGACGTCTTCGGCCGAAGCGTCCGCCGTCAACCGCAGGGTCAATCTCTTCGGGTCACCGACGAAGCGAACATTCTCACGGTCGATGACCAGAACCTCCCTCCCGACGACCGGATTCACCGGCCCCCCGGAGTAGTCGAATATGTGGACCTTGTCCCTGGTGAGGGCGAGCAGGAACTCTCTCGGGAGGCGCTTGCCGCGTGCGGCCCGCCACTCGTCGAAGGTGGCGGCGAAAAATGCGACCACTTCACCGCCTCCGCTCGCGTCCCACCAAACCTCGCGTTTGAACGGCCCCACAGCGATCAGTTCCTCCGCGGGCAGACTCGGTTCGATCCGCGCCCGGCAGATTCGCTCCCAATCCTCCGACATCGTCTACTCGGACAGGCCGGTCGTTTCGAGGGTGTTGCCGTAGGCCGTGATGCGCTACGGAACCGAGCAGTCCTCGCCGAACTTCTGGAACACAACACCGGCCTTGCTGTTGGCTGTTTCGATCCCGTGGCGTGCTGCATCGGCCGCAGACACGAAGACGACCGGCTGGCCGTCCACCACGCACACCCACTGCGTTCTGGCTCCAGCTCCAGCCGGAAATGCGAGCGCAACCGTCAAGGCACCGGTCGCGATCATTCCCTTGATCAACCGCTGCATGTGGCTCCTCCTCTGCTTGGACTCAACCTGATGAGTATCCCGCGGCGTAGGGGAGGGTGCCACCTCAGAACTGCCCGCTCAGAAAACCGCCGATTGGGTCGGTTTACACACGACCTCGAAATGGCGGAATCGCTAATCCCAGGCGTCGCAACGGGTCAGGCTGATCGCTGTGGCTAAGCGAGAGCACCGCGTCATGGTCGCCCTCGATGACGACGAGGTCGCGGTCCTCGATGAGCGCCGCGGCGGGATCCCGAAGGCTGCCTACCTTCGCCAGATGCTTCACGGTCCCCCGCAGCGGGCCGAAGTCGCCACCCGCAGCGAGGCGCTCCATCTGCTCTCGCTCTCGGCGCGTGACGGCAAGGTGATGGCGCAGGTCGCTCTCGCCCGCGAATTGCGAGAGGGCGGCGAGCACGACGTAGTCGATTGGATCCTCAATGCCGACCGATAAGGGGATCAACCCCCGCGGCCTCGAGGACATCTTCGGCCTGCAGCTGGCCTTGATCTGCGGCCCGGTGGAGGGCGACCCCTACACGGACGCACGGCTAGAGCGGGGCTGGCAGGTCTACGGCCAGGAGTTGACCGAGGATGTGAGAGATCACCCACGGCCGGGGGTGAGGCCGTGGGGCTTCTGGCGCTTTGAGGCGGGCCAGGAGAAACCGGCGGAGCACGCCGAGGTGATCAAGATTCTCGCTGAGATGGAGGAGCTCACCGAGGACGAGCGGGCGCGCCTTGCCAAGGAGTCCGAATGAGTCCACCCCCCGAACGCCGGGAGCGCCACTTCCGCATGGACCTGCGGACCGGCCGCGTCCTCAACGGCGCTCCCGAGCCCCCGGTCGAAGAAATCCCCGAGGAGGAATGGCGCCCGATCGGTGAGATCGACCCGGCAACCGGGCGCAGCACCGTTGACCTGGAAAAGGCCCGCCGCTGGCGCCCGTTGTCGGAGTTCTGGCGGTGGTGATCAGGCTGCCAAGCAGGCTCAGAACAACTACGGGCCGAGAGCACCTGGGATTGATGGGTGGCGTGAGCCATCCGAACGAACGGCACCCCGCGTGCCGTTAATACAGAGCAAAGAGAAACGCCTAGAAGAGGGAGAACGTCCGCATGAGGATCAGATCATGAGCCTGATCCGAACACCGCCGATTTCCGAGAACCCTCCCGGCAGGCATCTTCTCGGCGCGATGTGGTGCTGGATCAGGAATCGCCTTGATGCGATCTACAACGGGCGCTGGTAGAGCGGCCGCCGCCCGACGATCCCGACCAGAACTAGTTCAGATGCGCCGAGGTGCGAACCTTGAACTGATGGCGATCGGGCCAGAGAAGATGAACGTGCCAGGACCCAAGCTCATTCTCTCGCCGCAGCAGGCGAAGTCAGTTGCCGAGCAGGCCAAGCGTTGCTCACATGTGGAGGTCGAGGACAGTCGCGCCGGCTACCTGAAGGTCAGAAGCTTCGACCGTGAAGGCGAGCCGATCGACGAGCGGTGGATCGACTCCGATGGCTTGGATCGACTCCGATCGCTTCTACGGCACGACGAGGACGTTCACCGGGGCTACCCACCCGGCGACTGACGCTCTGACCAGCTCTTAGTCGGTGACTAGGTCCACCAACTTGACCACGCCGTAAACGGCTCCCGCAACAAGCGAGATCGCGAGCGCTTTACCGGTGACCCCGCCGATGCCCTGGACGCGCACAGGGGAAAGGACGCGCCAACTCACGCTCGCAAGCTTAGCCTCCGGTACGCAGCGGGTACACGTAGCCAGGGGGGCGGGCCACACTGGGAGTGTGTGCGGCCCGCCCCCTGGATGAACCGGGAGCGGCGCTGGTGTCTTCCCGACCGCCGCTCCCACTTTCCCCGGTAAATGCGTTACGGGGACGGAGCCTTCAGGGATTCCTTTTTGAGAGCGGTCTGCGCCGCCGGGTAGCGCGTCTCACAGAAATGGCTCCGCTCGGGGCTCCCGCTGTGTGCTTTTAGCTCCGGCAAAAGTCGCACTGATTGATTCCGGTGCTCCCGACCGAAAGGAGCACGACATGCACCCAGCCGTGCTTGCAGG
>DATDKQ010000033.1:0-12719 GCA_036519915.1 Solirubrobacterales bacterium
CGCAGGTTGGAAGCCAGGGCCAGGTGATGGCGAGCCCGCCGGGTCTCGCCGGTCTTGGTGAGGGCA
This sequence comes from Solirubrobacterales bacterium, assembly GCA_036519915.1. Classification (GTDB taxonomy): domain Bacteria; phylum Actinomycetota; class Thermoleophilia; order Solirubrobacterales; family 70-9; genus DASUPK01. Next base: position 67 of record DATDKQ010000033.1, read on the forward strand.
CGGCCGAGGCAGAAGTGCGCGTAGTCGTTGACGGGGTGGGTCTCCACCACCGCCTCGAACTCGGTAGCCGCCTCCGCGTAGTGGCGAGTGCGGAAGAGTGCGCGGCCGAGTGCCTCGCGGACGGAGCTCTTCTCGGGCGCCTGTCGGGCCGCCTCCTTGAGCGGCACGGTCGCCTCCTCGAAGTCGCCGTCCTCGAGCAGCTCCATGCCTCGCCGGTAGAGCGAATAGAGCGACTCGTTGCGTGGAAACTGCTGGTTCTGGGCCATGGGCCCAGTGTAGAAGCCGGACGCTGACCGCTAGTCGCCTGGCTCGGCCCGGGAGGTGGATCCGGACCGGAGCGCCTCGATGCGGTCGAGGATGGCGTCTGCCACCGCCTCCTTGGAGGCAAGCGGGACGTGGTGCTCTCCCCCGCCCTCGACGATCACGACCTCGTTTTCGTCGCTTTCGAAGCCGATGTCCGAACGGGAAACGTCGTTGAGGACGATCGCGTCGGCCCCTTTTCGCGAAAGCTTCTCGCGCGCCCGATCGAGACCGGCGTCGGTCTCCGCTGCGAACCCGACGATGGTCTGGCCCTCCCGGCGGCGAGCGGAGAGCGCGGCAAGGATGTCTTCCGTCGCCTGCAGATCAAGCTCGAAGCCGCCCGTTCCCTCGCGGTGGATCTTCTCCCCTGCCGCCCGCTTGGGACGGAAGTCCGCAGGCGCCGCCGCCATCACCAGGACATCGGCGGAGTCGAACTCGCGAGCCAGGGCGTCGGCGAGCTCGGCGGCGGTCTCGACGTCGACCCTCCTCACCCCGGGGGGTGCCGGACGGGAGACGTTCGCGGCGACCAGGGTGACCTCGCCCCCGCGCCTTGCGGCGCGCTCCGCGAGGGCCAGGCCCATTCGGCCGGAGGAGCGGTTGCCGATGAAGCGCACAGGGTCGATCGGCTCGCGAGTGCCGCCCGCGGAGATCAGGACCCGGAGCCCGTCCCAGGGGCCGCTCGGCCTGGGCACCGCTGTCTCGATCGCGTCGAGGAGGGTCCGGGGCTCGGGAAGTCTCCCCACCCCGTGCTCGCCGCGGGACGCGAGGTCTCCCTCCTCCGGCTCGATCACGGCGATCCCGCGCTGGCGAAGCGTCGCCAGGTTCGCCTGGGTCGCGGCGTCCCGGTACATCCGGTCGTTCATCGCGGGCGCAACGAGTCTCGGGGCGGCACAGGCGAGGAACGAGGTGGTCAGCATCGAGTCGGCCATCCCCGCGGCCAGCTTGGCGATGGTGTTGGCCGAGGCTGGCGCGACCAGGTACGCGTCGGCATTGGCCACGACCTCGAGGTGCCCGATCGGGTCGTGTCCCGGAACCGGATCGCCCGGGAACGCGCCGCGGGTCGGGTCGCGCTCGAACTCATCGATGAGCACCGGCGCGCCGACGATCCCCTCGAAAGATGCCTTGCCGATGAAGCGCTCCGCCGTGGGCGTCATCACGACGCGGACGGCGTGGCCCTCCTTGGTGGCCAGGCGGGCCAGCTCAAGCGACTTGTAGGCGGCGATGCCACCGCTCACCCCGAGCAGGATGCGGGCCATGAGCCCTCCTAGTGACTAGGACTTGTACTCGTACTTGAGCTTGCCGGCTGCCGTCTCCTCCAGGGCGATGGTGAGGTAGTTCCCGCTGGGGACCTCGACCATCGGCGGCGTGTACTCGCCGTAGGCGCCCTCGGAGAGAGAGTGGTAGTAGGCGTTGATCTGTCGGGCCCGCTTCGCCGCGACGAGAACGGCGGCGTAGTGGGTATCGGTGTGCTCGAGGAGCTTGTCGACTCTGGGTCGGATCATTGACATGGGATCGTCAGTGTAGGGACAGCTCGTCGCGGGCGAGCGCCTCCAGCTCGGACGCCGCTTTCTGCAGGTCGCCGTTCACGACCACGTGCGGGAACTCCTCCCTCGCCGCGAGCTCGGTCTCCGCGGTGCGGAGCCGCTCCTCGATTGCCTCGGCCGAGTCGGTTCCCCGCCCCTCGAGCCGCTCACGGAGAACCTCGGGGCTGGGAGGCGCGATGAAGATCTGGACTGCCTCGGGCATCGCCTCGCGCACCTGGCGGGCCCCCTGCACCTCGATCTCGAGGACAACGGACCGGCCCTCCGCGAGCCGGCGCTCCACATCCTCTCGCAGAGTCCCGTAGCGGTTGCCGCTGTAGGTCGCGTGCTCGAGGAAGTCGCCCGCCGGGACACGGCGGTCGAACTCCTCGGGGGTGAGGAAGTGGTAGTCGCGGCCGTCAACCTCTCCGGGTCGAGGAGCACGAGTGGTCGCGGACACCGAGAGCTCGAGCTCCGGGATCCGCTCGAGCAGGCGCTCGATCAGCGTCCCTTTCCCGACGCCCGATGGGCCCGTGATGACGAAGACCTTCCCCACGGGGAGGATCATGACCGCCGGGACGGCCGCGAAAAACCCCTGGAATGCTGCGCTACTTGCGCAGTTGCGCGACGAGTTCCGCGCGCTGGCGCTCGGAGAGGCCGCCGATGGTCTTCGACGGGGAGATCCTGCACTGGTTGAGGATCCGGTTGGTCTTGACCCGGCCGTACTTGGGGACCGCCATCAGCATGTCGATGACCTTCGCCGTCTGGACATACTCCGGCGGGTCCATCAGCAGCGTCTGGATATTGACCTTGTTGCCCTTCAGGTCGCGCTTCAGCTGAGCGCGCTTCGAGCGGATGTCGTTGGCCCTCCGAAGAGCCTCCATCCGCTGGTCCAGTGATCTCTCGGGGGCGGCATTGGAGGACTGGACCGGGGCCTGCATCGGGGCGGCAGTATATCCCCGGCCACGGGGCGCGGAAACCCCTTTCGGGGGATTGTGAAAAAAACTCCCGTCTAACCGGAGATCCTTGCCGGCTCTCGGGCCAGCTCCTCGGCGATTCGAGATCCGGCGGCGGGGTCACGGAAACTCTCTGTGCCGACCGCAACGAGGCTCGCCCCCGCTCCGATCATCTCTGCGGCGTCCCGTCCGGTCGAGATGCCGCCCATCGCGACCACCGGGACGGAGACCGTCGACGCAACCGCATTGACCCGCGCCAGCGCGACCGCCTTGACGGCCGGACCGGAGAGACCGCCGGTCCCTCCGCCAAGCCAGGGCTCTCCGGTCTCAGGGGCGAGCGCGGATGCGCGCAGGGTGTTGATCAGCGAGATGGAATCCGCCCCGCCCTCCACCGCTGCCTCGGCCACCGGCACCGGGTCCGCGACGTTCGGAGTTAGCTTCACGAGCAGGGGTTTTTCGGTCAGGGGGCGCACCGTCTCGAGCAGCGAGCGGGCCTCGTCGGGCGACTCTCCGACGATCAATCCGGACTTCACGTTGGGGCAGGAGACGTTGAGCTCGATGGCCTCGACCTCCTCGCGTCCACCGACCCCCTCCACCAGAAGGGCGAACTGATCGTGACTGGTGCCCATCACCGAGACGATTAGCGGCACCGGTAGCTCGGCGAGCTGGGGCAGATCGTCGGCCAGAAATCCATCGAGGCCCTTGTTCGGAAGCCCGATGGAATTGATCAGCCCGGAGGGCGTCTCCCAGAGGCGCGGTGGCGGATTGCCTGCCCGCGGTTCCGGGGTGATCGTCTTCGAGACGAAGGCCGAGAACGGGAACTCATCCAGCAGCTGATCGCCGAATACACGCCGCGCCGCGATCGCGTCGAAGGTTCCCGAGCCGTTGATGACGGGATGGCGAAGCTCGATCCCGCAGAAGTCAATCAATGTCCCGATCCGGCCACCAGAGCCGTTTCGATCTCGTCGCCCCGGACCACCGGGCCGTCGACGCAGAGGCGCATGAATCCGCCGGAGCGGACCGGGATGGCGCAGCCGAAGCAGGCGCCGAAACCGCACGCCATCGGCGCTTCCATCGCCAGCTCACAGGTGACGCCGCGCTCGGCGCACATCCCCCGAACGGCCTCGAGCATCGCCGGAGGCCCGCAGGCGTAAACGACCGCGGTCCCGGTGTCGTCGCCCTCGAGGAGCACTGCGAGCAGGTCGGTCACGAAGCCGCGGTGGCCGGTGTGGCCGTCCTCACTGGCGAGTCGGACCTCCGAGCAGTCGAAGAGGTCCAGTCCGCCGGAGTTGGCCCGGTCTCTGAAGCCGAGCAGGACCCGTGCCGGGACCCCGGCAGCGAGCAGCTGCCGGCGCCAGATCGCGAGCGGCGCCACGCCGATTCCCCCGCCGACCAGGATCGCTCCGGCCGCGCCCTCGGCCACCTCCCTGGGCGCCGAGAAGGGCCTGCCCAGCGGCCCGTGGATCCACAGCCCCTCCCCCGCCTCGAGCCCGGTGAGCCTGGTGGTGCCGGGGCCGACCGCCTGCACCAGGAAGTCGAGCCGCACCCCTCCCGCCTGCTGCTCGGCGTCGGCGACCGAGAAGGCCCGGGCGAGGTAGGGACGCCCCTCGTTCCCGCCCCAGCCGGAGTCCGTGGCCAGCATGTAGAACTGGCCCGCCGCCGGCATCGGCCCCACCGGGTCGAGAGCGGAGAAGATCCGGTAGCCGCCAGATTCCAGATTGCGGGTCACCTCGCAGAGGCGGCGGCCGAAGGGGGCCACCACCCTCTCCCCCAGCCCTTGCGCCGCGCCGGCGGTCATCTCTTCGATGGCTCGCGCTCCTCGGGTGGGTGAAGCTCCTGGAGGCTCTGCACCTCGATGTCGTCCCGGGCGGCGGCGAAGATCGCGCGTGAGGCCGCGGAGGCGCCGGTCATGGTGGTGACGCACGGGATTCCATGCCGGATCGCCTCCGTGCGGATCTCGTAGCCATCGGTGCGCGCGCCGGACCCGGTCGGGGTGTTGATCACCAGGTCGACCTCCTCCGACCGGATGCAATCGACCACGTTCGGGGATCCCTCGCCGATCTTCTTGATCTTGCGGACCGGCACCCCCATGGCGGAGATCGCCTGGGCTGTCCCGGATGTCGCGATGACCTCGAAGCCGAGGTCATGGAAACGGGTGGCGAGCTGGGTGGCGGCCGGCTTGTCGGAGTCGGTGACGCTGATGAAGATCGTCCCCTCAGTCGGCAGGGACACGCCCGCCGCCGCCTGGGCCTTGCCGAATGCGGTCGGGAAGTCGGACGCGATCCCCATCACCTCCCCCGTGCTCCGCATCTCGGGGCCAAGGACGGCGTCGGCGCCGGCGAAGCGCGCGAACGGGAGGACCGCCTCCTTGACGCTGATGTGCGTAGGCGCCTCGCTCGGCAGCGACTGGCTCAACAGGGACTCCCCGAGCATCAGGCGGCAGGCGATCTTGGCCAGCGGCGCGCCGATCGCCTTGCTGACGAACGGAACGGTGCGCGATGCCCGCGGGTTGGCCTCGATGACGAACAGCTCTCCGCCGGCGACGGCGTACTGCACATTGATCAGGCCGACCACCCCGAGCTCCATCGCGATCCTGCGGGTGGTCTCGCGGATCTCGTCGAGCATCTCCTCGCCGAGGCTCATCGGCGGGAGCACGCAAGCCGAATCGCCCGAGTGGACGCCGGCCTCCTCGACGTGCTGCATCACCCCGGCGACGAAACACTCCTCCCCGTCCGCGAGAGCGTCGACATCGACCTCGATCGCGTTCTCCAGGAAGCGGTCGAGCAGCAGCGGGTGCTCCTGGTCTGCCTTGACGTTGGCTTCCAGGTAGGCCGCAAGGGCCTCGCCGTCGTAACAGATCTCCATCGCTCGGCCGCCGAGGACGTAGGAGGGGCGAACCAGCAGCGGGAAGCCGACGTCCTCGGCGATCGCCACGGCCTCCTCGGCCGACAGCGCGGTGCCATAAGGCGGGTGCTTGATCTCCAGCCGCCGCAGGAGGGCCCCGAAACGCCCGCGATCCTCCGCCAGGTCGATCGCGTCGACCGGAGTGCCGAGCAGCGGCACGCCCGCCTCCTCCAAGGCCTTTGCCAGACGCAGAGGGGTCTGACCGCCGAACTGGACGATCACTCCCTCGGGCCGCTCGGTCTCGCAAACGGCCAGCACATCCTCCTCCGTGAGCGGCTCGAAGTAGAGACGGTCGGAGGTGTCGTAGTCCGTCGAGACGGTCTCCGGGTTGCAGTTGATCATCACCGCGTCGCGCTCCAACTCGCGCGCCGTCATCGCCGCGTGCACGCAGCAGTAATCGAACTCGATGCCCTGGCCGATCCGGTTGGGTCCGGAGCCGAGGATCACGACGGAGGGACGATCGCCCCGTTCGACCTCGCCCGCTGCGAAATCCGCCGCCCCCGGACGCGAAGCGGAGGAGGCGGCGGGTGATTCATGTGCGGAGTAGAAGTAGGGCGTCGTAGCCTCGAACTCGGCGGCGCAAGTGTCGACGGAGCGGTAGGTGCGCTCGAGGCCCTCGGTGCCGTCACCCTCCGTCGCCAGCTCACGGAGCTCGCGCAGGAACCAGGGATCGATCATGGTCGCCTCCTGGATTCGCTCCAGCTCCACCCCGCGCCTGAATCCGTCGAGGATCAGGTCGAAGCGGTCGGACGAAGGGATTGCCAGGCGATCGAGCAGATCGCCCGTCGACGCCGGGATGTCCGGCTCATCGTCGAGCTCTCGCGATCGCATCGCCTTCGCGAAGGACTCGCGGAATGTGCGCCCGATGGCCATGCACTCGCCGACCGACTTCATATGGGTGGAGAGGCGCCCCTCGGCGCCAGGGAACTTCTCGAAGGCGAAGCGCGGCACCTTGGTGACCACGTAGTCGATGGTCGGCTCGAAGGAGGCCGGCGTTGCCTGCGTGATGTCGTTCGGGATCTCCTCAAGGGCGTAGCCGACCGCGAGCTTGGCGGCCATCTTCGCGATCGGGAACCCGGTCGCCTTGGACGCGAGGGCGGAGGAGCGCGAGACGCGCGGGTTCATCTCGATCACGACCACCTCGCCGGTCTCGGGGTTGACCGCGAACTGGATGTTCGACCCACCGGTCTCGACCCCGACCGCGCGGATCACCCGGATCGCCTGGTCGCGCAGGTCCTGGTAGAGCGAGTCGCTGAGCGTCTGGGCCGGCGCGATCGTCACCGAGTCCCCGGTGTGGACGCCCATCGGGTCGACGTTCTCGATGGAGCAGATGATCACCACGTTGTCGTTGCGGTCGCGCATCACCTCGAGCTCGAACTCGCCCCAGCCGAGCACCGACTCCTCGACCAGCACCTGGTTGATCGGACTGGCGGCGAGCCCCTCCGAAACGACCTGGGCGAACTCCGTCTCGTCGTTGGCCACGCCACCGCCGTGTCCGCCGAGCGTGAAGGCCGGCCGGACGATGATCGGAAGCGTGAGCTCGCCGGACTCGAGGGCCTGCTCGCCTTGCTGGATCGACTCGACGATCTTCGAGAACGGCACCCGCAGCCCGGCCTCCTCCATCGTGGTGCGGAAGGCCTCGCGGTCCTCGGCGCGGTGGATCGCCTCGTAGTCAGCGCCGATCAGCTCGACGCCGAAGCGCTCGAGAGTGCCGTCGTCGTGCAGCGCCTTGGCGAGGTTGAGCGCGGTCTGGCCGCCCAGGGTGGGGAGAAGGGCGTCCGGCCGCTCGCGCTCGATCACCTTCGCGACAGGGCCGGGGAGCAGCGGCTCTATATAGGTCCGGTCGGCGAACTCAGGGTCGGTCATGATCGTCGCCGGGTTCGAGTTGACCAGCACGACCTCGTAGCCCTCCTCCAGCAGCACCTTGCACGCCTGCACACCGGAGTAGTCGAATTCGGCCGCCTGCCCAATCACGATCGGCCCGGAGCCGATCAGCAGGATCTTCTCGATGTCGTTACGTCTGGGCACCCTGCTTCTCCTTCGCGGCGCTGAGGGCCTCCTCGTGCGAGCCGAACGCGGTGAGGCGGATGACCAGCCCGTCGCGGAACTCGTAGATCAACCCGAGGTCCTGGCCCACTGGCACGTCACTCCCTCGACCAACCCCCTCGAGACGCGTGAACACGACGATCACGTCGTCACTCAGCGGGTGGAACTCAGGTGGCGCGTATCGAACCTCCCCGAGCATGTCCTGCAGTTCCTGGAAAAAGGTGCTAAGGCCGTCATGGCCGTGATAAGTCCGGTGCTCGACCTCTCTGGCGAGCCACGGTGAGAACTCGACCTCGGGGTCGAAGATCTCGGGGATCAGCTCGAACGCCGCCTCCAGACCCCCACCCTCGTACTCCCCCTGCGTCTGGGCATACCAGCGCCGGACCGCCTCGATATTGCTCTGGGCGGGGGTCACGTCCGGGACAGCTCCAGAAACCGGTCGAACAGGTAGCGGGCGTCATGGGGGCCGGGGCCGGCCTCGGGGTGGTATTGGACCGTGCAGCCCGGGACGTCCTTGAGGACCAGCCCCTCCACCGTGCGGTCGTAGAGGTTGAGGTGGGAAAGCTCGGCCTCGCCGAAATCGGTCTGCCAGCGGACGGGCTCGTCGCCCTCGATGGTGCGGTCGCCACCGGGGCCCAGCACCGCGAAGCCGTGGTTCTGGGAGGTGATGTCGATTCGCCCGGTCTCGAGATCCTTGACCGGGTGGTTGGCGCCGCGATGCCCGAAGGGCAGCTTGAAGGTCTCGAGGCCCACCGCCCGGCAGAGGAGCTGGTGGCCGAGACAGATGCCTACGACGGGCTTCTTGCCGACAATCCCGCGGACGTTCTCGACCACGTAGTCGAGAGCGCCGGGGTCGCCGGGGCCGTTGGCGAGGAAGACCAGGTCCGGCTCGCGAGCGAGGACGTCCGCGGCCGAGCTGTCACACGGGAGCAGCGTGACGCGGCAGCCCCGCTCGCGCAGCTGCCTGATGATCGACAGCTTGATTCCCGTGTCAATGCCAACCACGTGTGGGCCGTCGCCCTCGAACTCGACCGGCTCCGGAGGGGAGACCTCGCGGGCGAAGTCCGCCCCCTCCATCGAGGGCTCGGCAGCGATCCGCCCGCGCGCCTCGGACTCGGCGACCTCGACCGGGAAGATCCCGCCGCGCATCGCACCCCGGTCGCGGATGTGCCGGACGAGGGCGCGCGTGTCGATCCCGCCGATCGCCGCCACCCCGAGGTCGCGCAGCCAGTCGAGCCAGCCGCGCTCCGCCGTGGCGGCGTCCTCGCCGTTCTTCCCCTCCCGCATGATCACCCCGCGCGCCTGGACCCGCTCGGACTCCATCGCCTCGGCCGAGACTCCATAGTTGCCGATCAGCGGGTAGGTGAAGGTGATGATCTGGCCCGCGTAGGAGGGATCCGTGACCGCCTCCTGGTAGCCCGTCATCGCGGTGTTGAAGACCACCTCGCCGGTGATCTCGCCGCCCGACGCGAGCAGCTCGCCGTCGAGGCGGGTGCCGTCCTCCAGCAGGACATAGCCGCTCACGCGACCGTCTCCCTCGCCTCGGTACCGGGATTCGGGGCGTAGTCCAGGATGAGCCGCTGGACGCGCTTGAACTCGTCCGTGCCCGCGCGGCCGAGCAGCTCGAAGAGGGCGGTCTCGACGCTCGTCATCACGGCGCCGGCGCCCTCCATCTTGTGCAGGCCGACCCGCTTGTTCTGATCGGAGCGAGAGCCGACGGCATCCTCGGCCACCTGCACCTCCACCCCGGACGCGAGCAGATCGAGGGCCGTCTGGTTGACGCAGACGTGGGTTTCGATCCCGCAGAGGAGCACCTGGTCGCGACCCTCGAGGTCGAAGCCCTCGGCCTCGGAGGCCGCGAAGACCACCTTCTCCAGGGGCTCGACGCCGTCCGGTAGGTGCTCGGCCACCTCCGGCACGGTCTCCCCCAGCCCCTTGGGGTACTGCACGCTGATCACGATCGGGACCCCGATGGCCTCGGCTCCCTCGATCAGCGTCGCCGTCGCCTTCGCGATTCGGTCGAAGTCGAGGATGGCCTTGCGAAAGGCCTCCTGGACATCGACCACGACCAGCGTCGTCCGATCTGCTTCGAGCCTGCCGCTCAAGAGGCGACCCCCAGGGCGAAGGAGCGCTGCCGGAAGGCAACCTGTCCGCCGGCGACCGTCATCAGGACGCGTCCGGTGAGCTCGCGGCCAGCGAAGCAGTTGTTGTACGAGCGGCTCTCGTAGCCCTCCTCGCCCACGGTCCAGGTGAGCTCAGGGTCGATCAGGGTCACGTTCGCCCTCGCGCCGCCCTCGAGCCGGGGAGCCTCGATTCCGAAGGGCTCGCCGCCGCAGGTGAGCCGCTCCACCAGGAGCCCCAGCGGCAGCACCCCCGGTAGGACGAGGTCCGTGTAGAGAGCGGCGAAGGCGGTCTCCAGGCCGGTGACCCCCCAGGCCGCCTCCTCGAAGGGAACCTCCTTCTCCTCAGAGGCGTGCGGTGCGTGGTCGGTCGCGATGCAGTCGATCGTCCCGTCGCGGAGGCCGTCGATCAGGGCCTGCCGGTCGTCCTCGCTACGCAGGGGCGGATTCATCTTGAACCGGGCGTCGAGGCTGCGGACGGCCTCGTCGGTGAGCGCGAGGTGGTGCGGCGTGGCCTCGCAGGTGACCCGCACGCCGGCGGCCTTCGCGCGGGCGACCTCCTCGACAGAGGCACGCGCGGAGAGGTGCTGGACGTGGATCGGGGTGTCCTCGAAGAGAGCGAGAGAGCAGTCGCGGGCGATCATCGTCGACTCGGAGACCGAGGGCACCCCGGCCATCCCCAGCGCGGCCGATACCTCGCCCTCGTGCATCACCCCGCCTGCGGAGAGCTCCGGGTCCTCCTCGTGGAGCGCGATCAGGCCGCCCGCGAGGCGCTGGTACTGGAGAGCGCGTCGCAGTACCCGCGCGTTCGCGATCGGAAGACCGTCGTCCGAGAAACCGATCGCTCCGGCGTCGCGGAGCTCCGCCATCTCGCTGAGCTCCGTGCCCGCCATTCCCCGGGTCACGTTGGCCATGAAGCCGACCGGGATCGACGCCTCGCGCTCGGCGCGCTCGCGAACCGAGCCCAGGACCGCGGCCGAGTCGATTGGCGGCAAGGTGTTCGCCATCGCGATCACGGCGCAATAGCCGCCGGCCGCGGCCGAGCGCGTGCCGGTCTCGAGGTCCTCTTTGTGCTCCTGACCGGGTACGCGAAGGTGAACGTGAGGGTCGACGAAGGCGGGCAATGCCAGCAGCCCCTCGCCGTCCACTGTCTCCGCGCCCTCGATCTCCGGGGCGCCTCCCGGCTCGGCCAGCTCGGCGATCTCTCCGTCGCGAATTACGACGTCGCGAGTGGCATCCAGGTCGATGCGCGGGTCGACGAGGCGGGCGCCGCGGATGATCAGGGTCGCGGCCTCGCCAGGGCGACCGACAAGGTTCATGCCGGCTGACCGATTGTCGGGGTGTCCGCCGGCGCGGGGCCGCGCTCGGGAAGCGAGCGGTCAGCGCCGGCGAGGAGCTCGTAGAGGATCGCCATCCGGACAACAAGGCCGCTCTCCACCTGCGTTGTGATCAGCGATTGCGGCGAGTCAATCACCTCGGGCGCAAGCTCGACGCCGCGGTTCACCGGACCCGGGTGCATGAGCAGCTGACGTGGCCCAAGCCTGCGCGAATCGATCTGGTAGCGGGCGGCGTACTCGCGGAGCGAGGGCACGAAACTCTCGCTCATCCGCTCGCGCTGCATCCGCAGGGCGTAGACGACGTCGGCTTCGCCCAGCCCGTCCAGGTCGTAGGAAATCTCGCAGCCGAGCGCCTCGATTCCGCGGGGGATGAGGGTTGGCGGCCCGCAGAGGGTCACCTTCGCCCCCATCCTCTGAAAGGCGATCAGGCAGGAGCGGGCGACGCGGCTGTGCAGTACGTCGCCGACGATCCAGATGTCGAGGCCCTCGAGCGAGTCGACGCGCTGGAGCAGCGTGAAGACGTCGAGGAGCGCCTGGGTCGGATGCTCGTGCTTGCCGTCACCGGCGTTGATCACCGATGCCTCGGTCCAGTTGGCGACGAGTCGGGCCGCGCCGGCGTGAGGGCTGCGGATCACGATCGCCGCGGGGTCGTAGGCGGAAAGAGTCGCGACGGTGTCCTTGAGCGACTCCCCCTTGTCGACCGACGACCCCGCCGACTTGACGCTGACCACGTCGGCGGAGAGCCGCTTGGCGGCCAGCTCGAAGGAAGAGAGGGTCCGGGTGCTGGCCTCGTAGAAGAGGTTGACGATGGTGCGTCCGCGCAGGGTCGGCACCTTCTTGATGTCGCGGCGGCCGACCTCAGCGAAGCTCTCGGCACGCTCGAGAATGCGCTCCATCTCCTCCCGTGAGAGCTCTTCCACTCCGAGCAGGTGCTTCATGCGTCCTCTCCTGTTGTCGCGGCGGTCGCGGCCGGGGTGATCGCGACCTCGTCGATGCCGTCGGTCTCTTCGAGCCGGACGTTCACCCGCTCACCGGGTGCCGTCGGCAGGTTCTTGCCGACGTAGTCGGGGCGAATCGGGAGCTCGCGGTGGCCGCGGTCGGCGAGCACGGCGAGCTGGACCCGGGAGGGCCGCCCGTAGTCGAAGAGAGCATCGATCGCGGCGCGGACCGTGCGGCCCGTATAGAGCACGTCGTCCACCAGGACGACGGTGCGGCCGGCGAGGTCGAAATCGAGATGCGAGTCGTGGACGACCGGCGCGTCGCGCGGCTCGCGGCGCTCGATGTCGTCCCGGTAGAAGGAGATGTCGAGGTCGCCGAGTGGAACCTCGGCGCCCGAGAGCTCGCCGATGAGCGTGTGCAGGCGACGGCAGATCACCGCTCCGCGCGTGTGGATGCCGACCAGCGCCAGCCGATCCGACTCCTCGTTCTTCTCGACGATCTCGTGGGCGATACGGACCAGCGTCCGCCGCA
>DATDKQ010000034.1:0-5128 GCA_036519915.1 Solirubrobacterales bacterium
CACAGCCGGACGCCGAGGCGCCGCCTCGGTCGAGTACCTGGCCCTGGCCGGGATGATCGGCCTGCTGATCGTGATCGCGATCGCGGCCCTGGTCGCCTCGCCGCCGCAGCGGGGCGATCGCGAGCTCGGCGAGATGCTCGCCCGGCGTATCGCCTGCGCGCCGCGCTACCCGGTGCCCTGCGGGCGCAATCCGCTGGCCCTGGCCTACGACTTCCCGCTCGGCAAGCTGGTCCGCTACCTGGCCCCCGAGCCAGCGGCCGTCGCCGGCGAGCTGCCCGTCGACTTCCGCTACTGCCGGCAGGCGAGCTGCGCCGCGCCAGGCGACGAACCGGGGCTGACCGCCTCGAACCGCCGGGTCACCGAGTTCACCTCGCTGGAGGACCGGCGCTCGGCCGGCGGGCCGGTCCGGATCACCTACTGGATCTACCGCCCTGGGCTTCACTGGGATCGAATCGTCCGCACCGCCGGACCGGCGGAGGTCGCCGCGGCCTCGAGCATCCGGCTGAACCTCGAAGACGACCCGGCGCTGGTTCCGTTGGAGACGCTCCCGGGCCGGGACCACTACCTGTTCCCGGCGGGCCATGAACCTCCCTGGCGCTGGTCGATTGCCTCACAGCCGCGCGGTCGCCCCGTGCGTTAGAGCTGCGATGCGCGATCGCCGCTTTGCATGGAAAGCGGCGCTTTCGGGTCACGCTCCAGCCTGCGCGTCCCGCGATTCCCGTTTCTACGGTTCTTCCGTGTCGACGAGCGAGCCGAAAAGCAGGTCGAAGAGCGGAACATAGGCGCCCAGCGGAACCTCCTCCGGATCGACCAGGTGCTGCACCGCAAGGCCGACGTCGAGGGCGATCATCGCCGTTGCGATCTGGTCTGGTGGTAGGGGAGGCTTGCGCCCGACCTCCTTGAAGGTGGCCTTGACCTGCCCGGCAACGAGCGTCCGGTTGCCGCTCCAGAAGCTCGCCGCGAGCTCTCGAAACTCCTCATCGCGCGCCGCCTGAGTCAGACACTCGAGCCAAAGGCGAAACAGCCAGCTGCCCTCCTCCCGCTTCTGCACGTCGCGCAGGCGCTCGGCGCCCCAGCGCAGGCGATCCCGGGGCGTGCCGGGCTGCTCCTGCGCTTGCTCGGCCATCTCGGCGTACTGGCGGTAGACGCGATCCTGCAGCAGCTCGACGAAAAGCTCGTCCTTGCTCTTGAAGTTGGAGTAGAAGGCGCCGCGGGTGAAGCCGGCCTCTGCTGCGATTTCCTCGACGCTCGACCCCTGCAGACCGCGCCGCAGGAAGACCCGCTCGGCCGCATTGAGGAGGCGCTGGCGGGTCTCGGCCTGCTTCTCCTTGCGAGTGAGGCGCTTAGGCGTCTTGGGGCGAGGGGTGGCAGTCTCAGCCATGACGTCCCACGGACAGGATCAGAAGGCAGGCTGGCTTGGGAGCGGATCGCCCGCGAAGAAGAAAAACCAGATCTCGAAGGCGATGATCGCCAGCACCCCGACGGCTATGAAGAGACGTTCGATGGGATCAATGCCTTGATCGTCCGGTCGCGGGGCGTCGCTAAAGCTGCGGTTCCACGACCTTCTCCTTGCCCGGCCGCGCTCCTTCTCCGGGTCGATCGAGCGGCCCCTGAGCCACGACCCAGCCAGGAGCGCGAGCCAATAGGAGACGAGGATCCCGGTGGTGATCAGGACCGCCAGGGAGGGGGTCAGGTCTCGCTTGGTCCCGGCGACCTTCGACGCGAGCCAAATCCAAACGAGGGGAATTCCACCGGCGATTAGGACTGCGACTACGAGGCCCGACAGGTTGGATCCGGTCGCCCTGACCATGCCGAGCGGAGACTGCCTCTTTCCGTGCTGCGACTTCATTTGGGATACGTAAATGTATCGTAATACAGACCTGTATCCGAGAGTTGCTCAGTTCACAGGACGCTGGCCGTGCTTTGCATGGAAAGCAGCACTATGGCGGTGTGCCCCTGCTTTTCGTGCATTGGAGCAGCGGCTCCGCGGAGCCGGTGGGCCACCCCTCCGAAGCGGAACCCTGTAGAGCGTCGACCTTGTCGCGCTCCGGCCTGCGAACTCGGCGCTCGTGAGAGGAGGCGCCGATGCGGCGGCCCTCGCCTTGTTTGCGTCGCCGAGCGCGGAGTGGGAACCTCTCTGACAACTGATGGGCGCGAGCGACCCTGAGGAGATGGCTGCGGGCGCGGAGACGATCGGTGCGGTCGCTCCGCCGGAGAACGGACCGCAGCCAACTCCGAGCTTCGACGTGAGGTCTCCCGCGGATGGCTCTGTGATCGCCTCGCTGCCCGACCAAGGCACCGAGGCGGTGCGAGCCGCCGTCGCCCGGTTGCGGCGCAACCAGTCGGCCTGGGAGGCTCTGGGACCGAGTGGTCGGGGCGAATGGCTCGGGCGCCTGGGTGACTGGCTTTTCGACAACGACGAGCGGATCGCCGAGCTGCTGCAGCGGGAAACGGGAAAGCCCTGGCAGGAGGCCACCCTCGAGGTCCCCACCGGGATCGACTTGACCGAGTACTACCGAAAGCGCGCCAAGGAGTTCCTAGCCGACTCGCATCCGCGGCCGCACGGCCTGCTAACGGCGAGCAAGAAGCTGACAATCTCCTACCGTCCTTTCCCGGTCGTCGGCGTCATCTGCCCGTGGAACTTCCCCGTCTTGATCGCCTTGGCCGATGCGGTCCCAGCGCTGCTGGCGGGCGCGGCGGTCGCCATCAAGCCGTCCGAGCTCACCCCGCTCGCCACCCGCGAGATCGTCCACGGTTGGCGCGAGGACCTGGGGGCTCCCGGAGTGCTCGAATGCCTGACCGGCGAAGGCGCCACCGGCGCAGCGCTGGTCGACGAGGTCGACTACATCCAATTCACCGGCTCTACCCGCACCGGCAGGAAGATCGCCCGGCGCGCTGCCGAGCGGCTGACCCCGTACAGCCTCGAGCTCGGGGGGAAGGACGCGATGATCGTTCTCGCCGACGCCGACCTCGAGCGGGCGGCGAACGGCGCGGTCTGGGGCGGCATGTTCAACACCGGCCAGGCGTGCACCTCCGTTGAGCGCGTCTACGTCGAGGAGCCGGTATACGACAGGTTTGTCGCGCTGGTAGCCGAGCGTGTGCGCGCCCTCCGCGAGGGCACCGACGGCAAGGGCTTCGACGCCGACGTCGGGGCGCTCTCCGGTGAGGCCCAGCTCGGGATCGTCGAGCGGCACGTGTCCGAGGCGCTGGAAAAGGGGGCACACGCAGTCGTAGGTGGCAAGCGCGCGGACGTACCGGGAGTGTTCTTCGAGCCCACCGTGCTGGTCGACGTCGACCAGTCGATGAGCTGCATGCGCGAGGAGACGTTTGGCCCGACGCTGCCGGTGATGAAGGTCCCAGACGTGGATGCGGCGATCAGACTCGCGAACGACTCCAGCTACGGGCTTTCGGCCAGCGTCTGGACCCGGGACCGCGCCAGCGGCGAGCGGCTTGCTCGGCGCCTGGAGGCGGGTGCGGTGAACGTCAACGACATGTTCACGAACGTCGTCGCGTTTCCCGTGCCACAAAGCGGCTGGAAGGAGTCAGGCGTCGGCGCACGGCTCGGTGGCGCACAAGGGGTTCGCAAGTACTGCCGCACGCAGGCAGTCACCGCAACCCGGCTGACCCCCAGATCGGAGCTCAACTGGTACCCCTACACCGCCCGCAAGGGCAAGTTCGTCCTGCGGCTATATCGCTTCCTGCTCGCACGTGACTGGGCCCGCCGCCTTGGTCGGCGCCGCCGCTAGGTGCTCTTGCCTCCGCTTCCCGTTTCGGGTGAGAGCGGAAGTCTCGGCTGCTGGGGCGAGGACTCCCGGAATAGCCGCTTTGGACGAGAAGGGCTTTGGACACGTAGGGCCGGACGTCCGGCCACAAGTGTGGGTTACTAAGTGGCTCTAGATACCTGGGCTTCGCTGGGATCGAATCGTCCTCACCGCCGGACCGGCGGCGGTCGCCGCGGCCTCGAGCATCCGGCTGAACCTCGAGGACGACCCGGCGCTGGTTCCGTTGGAGACGCTCCCGGGCCGGGACCTCTACCTGTTCCCGCCGGGCCATGAACCTCCCTGGCGCTGGTCGATTGCCTCACAGCCGCGCGGTCGCCCCCTGCGTTAGAGCTGCGATGCAGCGATAGCCGCTATGCATGGAAAGCGGGCACCGTGGGATTGCGGCCGTGCCGTTCCCGGTCTCTACGGGGCGAACGGATTGACCGAGGTGTTCATGTCGTTCTGGACCTCGGCTTGGCTGAGCGCCCGGTTGTAGACGCGAGCCTCATCGATCAGCCCGTTGAAGTATTCGCCGTAGGGTTGGTTGCCGCCGATCCAGAGCGGGTTGGTGGTGGTCTGCACGGTCCCTCCGGTGGCGCGGCTGGCGGCCTGCGTGCCGTTCACGTACAGCCGCAGCGTGCCGCCGTCGTAGGTGAGAGCGACATAGGTCCAGGTGTTAACCGGATTGACCGTCGAGCCACCGATATACGGGACGTCGCCGCCGATCGTCCCGCCACCCGCGGGACGGCCCGGCGAGTCGAAGCTGGCGTTGAGGAAGTAGGCCTCGGACTGCCGCTGGAGGATTGTGCGCCAGCCGCTCTGGCTGACCGCCGGCCGGATCCAGGCGGAGAGGGTCATTCCCGTGGTCAGATTCAGCGAAGCCGAGCTCGGCACCCGCACCACGCTGTTGGTGCCGTTGAAGCTCAACGCGTTGCCGGCCCGGCCCTGCGTCGACCAGGTGGCTGCGGTGATCGTCCCGGTGTTGCCATTGCCCGAGGCGTCGACGGTGGTCGTGCCGACTCCCTCGCCGAACGCCCACGCGCCCACCAGCCCCGAAGGCGTCGGCGGAGCCGTGGCGGTCGTCGCCTCTGCTATCGCGGAGTAGGCGCTGAGGTTGCCGGCCGCGTCGGTCGCGCGCACCTGGTACCGGTAGGTGGTGGACGCCGACAGGCCGGTGTCGTTGTATGACGCGCCGGGCGGGGTCCCGACCTGTGAGAAGTTCGTGCAGCCCGCGCCCTGACAGCGCTCGACGCGGTAGCCGGTCACGCCGACGTTGTCCGTCGACGCGGTCCAGGCCAGGTTGATCTGGGTGGAGCCGGCCGCCGTCGCCGTCAGCCCCGTCGGCGCCGTGGGCGGCGCCGTGTCCG
>DATDKQ010000035.1:0-6372 GCA_036519915.1 Solirubrobacterales bacterium
GCCAGCATCCACGCGGTGTCTCCGGTGTCGATCTGGGTCGCCTGGGCAAGTATCGGCGCGTCCATCAGGCATCCACCGGGGTCACAGCGGCCTCATCGGTTTCGCCGGTTCTTATCCGGACCGCCCGCTCGCAGGGGACGACGAAGATCTTGCCGTCGCCCACCTCACCCGTCCGCGCGCCCTCGCAGAGCGCGTCGATGGTGGGCTGGACGAACGGATCGGTCACCGCGATCTCGAAGCGGACCTTGTCGGAGAGCTCCACCTTCACGGTCGTTCCGCGATAGGTCTCCACGCGGTCGAGTTCGCCGCCGTGGCCCTGAACCCGGGTCATCGAGATTCCACGGACCTCGGCTCGATAGAGCGCCTCCAAAACGTCGTTGGCCTTCTCGGGCCGGACGATGCCGATCACCAGCTTCACGATGGACCCCTCTCTTCGGACGAAACAACAGCGCCAGCCAGCAGCGCGCGGAAGCTATCGACGGCCCCCGACAGATCCTCCGACCCGCCGGCTGCCATCGCGTAGGCTCGCCGTGTGTCCGCGGATGTCCGCGCCTGGTCGCTCGCTTCCGGCCTCGGCCGGGTGGTAATCGGCCTCGGCCTGCTGGCTGCGCCCGAGCGGTCTGCGCGCATGCTCGGCTTCGAGGAGGTCAACCCGGCCACGGTGGCGGTCAGCCGAATCGCCGGTGTGCGGGACTTCGTACTCGGCGTCGCGACGCTCGCCGCGCTCGACGATCGCGACCGCCTCCGGGCGGCGACGCTGGCGAACGCCGCCGCCGACGCCGGGGACACGCTCGCTTTCGGAGTGGCGCTTGGGACCTCGGAGCGCCGGGCGGCAGTCCTTGGCCTCACCGCCGCGCTGCCTGCGGCTCTCGCCGGTATCTGGACCTCATGGCGGCTGAGTTGAGATCGGCCCGCGAACGCGAGGTCCTCGAGCGGATCCGCCAGATCCCCGAAGGACACGTCACCACCTACGGCGATCTCTCGCCTGGCGCGCCGCGGTTCGCCGGGCAGGTGCTCTCGGCCTGCCACGACCCGAGTGTGCCCTGGCATCGGGTGGTCCGCGCCGATGGCTCGCTCGCCAAGGACGACGGACAGCGCCGGCTGCTCGAGGCGGAGGGCGTTCCATTCAAGGGCGCGCGGGTCGACATGGACGCCGCCTGGGTACCGGCCGACGACCTTGGCTGAGTTGCGAGACACTCCAGGGCGATGACCGGCAAGGCAGACTTCACCGAGGAGGAGTGGAAGACGATTCTCGAGGCGCCGCCGAGCGCGGGCCTCGTCGTGATCCTCTCCGACCGGGGCGGCTCGATTCGGGAGACCTTCTCGATGGCCAAGGCGTACACCGAGGCCCGCAAGCAGCACGGCGACAGCGAGCTGCTCGACGAGATCGCTGCGACGAAGCCGGAGATGGACCGCGCCCGCGCCGGCTCGCCGGACGAGCTCAAGCAGCACAACCTCGACAACGTCAGGCAGGCGATCTCGGTGCTCAAGACAAAGGCGAGCGACGAGGAGGTCGAGGAGTACCGGAAGTTCATCCTCGGCCTGGGGGAGCGGGTTGCGGAGGCCCGCAAGGAGGGGTTCATGGGCCTCAGCGGCGAGCGGGTGAGCGACGCTGAGCGTGCCGCAATCGGCGAGATCGAAGCCGCTCTCGCCTGATTGCCGAATACGGCGGTTAGTGAGAGGCTGTGGGGGTGCCCTCGACTGAGACCCTCACTACCAGCGAGCGGGAGTCCGCCGGCAAGGCCGCTCGTCGCCGTGCGCCTCGCTCCATCCAGGGCCGGTGGGAGCCGGGATCGGATCGCCCGGACCCTGTCGAGATCCTCGAAGAGCAGGACCGGAACCGCGTTCCGCAGCTGATCGCGATACGCCACGGGCGGATGCTCGTCTCGCCCTTCACCTTCTATCGCGGCGCGGCGGGAATCATGGCCGCGGACCTCGGTGTGACCCCGCGGTCGGGACTCGAGGTGCAGCTCTGCGGCGATGCCCATCTCTCCAACTTCGGCGCCTTCGCTGCTCCGGACCGGCGGCTGATCTTCGACATCAACGACTTCGACGAGACCCACCCTGGACCGTTCGAATGGGACGTGAAGCGGCTTGCCGCGAGCTTCGCGGTCGCCGGCCGGGATCGCGGTTTCAAGAAGCGGGAGGGCCGAGAGGTGGTGACCACGGCGGCCCGGGCATACCGGGAGGAGATGAGGCGGCTGGCCGCAGAGCGCAACATCGACGTCTGGTACGAGCGAGTCGATATCGAGGTCATCGAGCAGTACCGCTCGCAGGTGAGCCGCAAGGTCGCCCGCAACTTCGACAAGGCGAAGGCCAAGGCCGAGAGCAGGAACAGCCTGCGGGCATTCACCAAGCTCACCCAGGAGGAAGACGGAAAGCTGCGGATCGTCAGCGACCCTCCGCTGATCGTCCCGATCGAGGAGCTCGTCCCGAAGAACAAGCTCAAGGCGGTCCAGGCCGGGTTGGTCGAGCTGGTGGACCAATACCGAGGAACCCTGGCCCCCGACATCCGATATCTGGCGGACCGCTATCGCTTCGTGCACGTCGCCCACAAGGTGGTCGGCGTCGGCAGCGTCGGGACCCGTTGCTGGATCGTCCTGATGCTCGGCAGCGACTCGAACGATCCACTCTTTCTGCAGGTCAAGGAAGCCGTGCCCTCGGTGCTCGCGCCCTTCGCGAGCGGCGGCCGCTACAAGCACGAGGGCCGGCGGGTCGTCGAGGGACAGCGGCTGATGCAGGCGGCCAGCGACATTTTCCTCGGCTGGCTCACCAATGAGGAGGGGATCGACGGCGGGCGGCACGACTTCTACGTCAGGCAGCTCTGGGACGGCAAGGGCTCGGCCCAGATCGAGACGATGACGCCGCACACGATGGGGCTGTACGCGCAGCTCTGCGGTGCCACGCTCGCCCGGGCGCACGCGCGGTCCGGCGACCCGATCGCGATCGCCTCGTACCTGGGCGGGGGCGATAAGTTCGACCGCGCCATGGACGACTTCGCGGAGGCGTACGCGGACCAGAACGAGCGCGACTACGAGGCCGTCACCGCCGCCGTGCAATCGGGACGCCTGAAGGCCGAGCGAGACATCTGACGCTGGGCGGTTCCGTGCCGGGCGAAGGAAGCGCGGCCCGAGGGAGGAAGTGGGACCCGGAGCCGCACAATGATCGTCGACAGCGCCCATTACAAGGACGGCGTGCGCCAGCACGAGGAGGCGCTCACGCCCGAGCGGGCGGCGGAGCTCAGGCGCGACGCAGCAAGCGGCGAGTTCGTCTGGATCGGGATCCACGAGCCGGGGGCCGGGGACCTGAAACACCTGCAGGAGCTCTTCGGGCTTCACGAGCTCGCGGTCGAGGACGCGTCGCAGCCCCACCAGCGCCCGAAGATCGAGGACTACGACCAGGACGTGTTCCTAGTACTGAAGACCGCGCACTACCACGAGGATCGCGAGGAGGTCCACTTCGGCGAGATCCACGTATTCGCGGGCCCGGGCTACGTGATCACCGTGCGGCATGGTCCGGGCAGCGAGTTGCACACGGCCCGGGAGAGGCTCGAACATCGTCCTGATCTGCTGCGGCTCGGGGCCGCGTCCGCGGTCTGGGGCATCCTCGACAAGGTCGTCGACGACTACATCCCCGTCGCCGATGCGATCGAGGACGACGTCGAGGAGGTGGAGAAGGACGTCTTCGACGACGACATCCCGGCGCCGACGGCCCGCATCTACAACCTGAAGCGCGAGGTGATCGAGTTCCATCGGGCGGTCTGGCCTCTGCTCAACCCGCTCGAGACGCTGGAGCAGGGCGGCTTCGAGCGCGTCCCTGAGGAACTGCGGAGCTACTTCCGAGACGTCGCCGATCACGCGAAGCGCGTCGACGATCAGGTGAGCTCGCAGCGCGAGCTGCTCACCAGCGTGCTGCAGGCGAACCTCTCGCTGGTCAGCGTCAACCAGAACGAAACCCTCAAGAAGATCTCGGCAGTCTTCGGCATCATCGCCGTGCCGACGTTCATCGCCTCCGTGTACGGCATGAACTTCGACAACATGCCCGAGCTCCGCTGGCACTACGGCTACGCCTATGCGCTGGCGCTGATGGGGGTTTGCGTGGTGGCGCTGGGCGCCTTCTTCAGACGCATCGATTGGATCTAGGCGGGCCTACGATGGGGGACCGTGTTCCCCATCGCCCACGTCGGCGGTCCGGTCTTCGAGCCACTCCAGGTCGCGGCGCTCACCCTCGTCGCGACCGCCTACGCGTTCCGCACCCTGACCCTGGCGCAGGAGGGCCGGCCGGTCCCGACGTGGCGGGCTCTCTGCTTCGCAGCCGGCCTGCTCCTGATCGCGGTCGCCTTCCTCTCCCCGCTCGGTCACCTCGATACCGAGCTGGTCCTCGCCCACATGTCGCAGCACCTCCTCATGGGGGACATCGGCGCGCTGCTGATCGTGCTCGGGCTGACGGGCCCACTGCTCCAGCCCCTGCTCGCCAACCGCTGGCTGGGCTGGATCCGGCATCTCGCGCATCCCCTGGTGGCCCTGCCGCTCTGGGCCATCGACCTCTATGTCTGGCACGCCCCGTTCCTCTATCAGGCGGCTACCGCTCATAGCTCGGTGCACGCCCTGCAGCACGCCTGCTTCATCGGCTTCGGGGTGTTGATGTGGATGCCACTGGTCGGGCCGCTGCCACAGCCGAAGTGGTTCGGGATCCCGGCGAAGATCGGCTACCTGATCGGGGTCCGATTCACCGGCATAGTGCTGGGCAACGTCCTGATGTGGTCGAACTCGGTCTTCTATCCGGACTACGCCCCCGGCGAGGCGAGATGGCACATCTCGGCGGTGGCCGACCAGAGCATCGCCGGCGTGATCATGATGGTGGAGGGGGGCCTCGTCACCCTCGGGGTTCTCTCCTGGCTCTTTCTCGAGTGGGCGAAGCAGGACACCGAGCGCCAGCGCCTCCTCGATCTCGCCGAGCAGCGAGGCGTGCCGCTGAGCGAAGGGCGCGCCGCCCGGGCGGCGGCCGCCGGGCAGGGCGCGCGGCTGGAGGAGCGCATCAAGGGAACGCCGTGACGCGCGAGGCACGGTTCCTCTACGTCCTCGTCTTCGTCGTCGGGATGGCCAGTCTCGGTGCCGAGATCGCCGCCGCCCGGCTGATGGCGCCGTACTTCGGGGCGTCGACGATCGTCTGGGCGAACACGATCGCGGTCGTTCTCGTCTCGCTCTCGGCGGGCTACTGGTTGGGTGGCCGCCTCGGAGACGACCACCCGCACCTGCGCGGGCTGTGCCTCCTGGTTGGGGCCGCCGCGATCCTGTTGGCCCTCGTCCCCTTCGCGGCCCGGCCGTTCTTCTCCATCTCGGTGGATGCGCTCGACTCGATCTCCGCCGGCGCCTTCGTCGGCTCGCTCATCGGCGTCCTGGCGCTGGTCGCGCTTCCGGTCGTACTGCTGGGAGCCTGCTCGCCCTGGGCCGTCAGGCTTGCGACACCCGATGTGGATCACTCGGGGCGCACCGCCGGCCGGCTCTACGCGATCTCGACCGCGGGCTCGCTGGTCGGGACGATGTCCGCCGCGCTTCTCTTCATCCCGTTCATCGGGACGCAGCGCACCTTTCTCGTCTTCGCACTCGCGCTGGGGGTCGTGGCCGCAGCAGGGCTCGGATGGCGCTATCTGGCGGTACCCGCCGCAGTGGCCGGAGTCTTCGCGATCCCAGTCGGGACCGTGAAGGCGGAGACCGACCCGGGGGAGCGGGTGATCTACGAGACCGAGACCGACGTCCAGTACGCCCGCGTCGTGGAGCAGAGCGACGGCACCCGTACGCTGGAGCTGAACGAGGGCGTTGCCGAGCACTCCCTGTATCGGCCCGGGAGCTATCTCACCGGCGACTACTGGGACGGATTGGTCGTCCTGCCGTTCGCCACTCTCACCCGGGCCCCCGAGCGGGTGGCCATTCTCGGCAACGCCGCCGGCACGGTGGCCAGGGAGTACGGCCATTTCTTTCCGGCGGCGCAGATCGACGGCGTCGAGATCGATCCCGAGCTGTCGGACATCGCCCGGCGCTACTTCGACATGCACGCGCCTCACCTCGCGATCCACAACGAGGACGCCAGGCCCTGGCTGCGCCAGTCGGACGGGGGCTACGACGTCATCGTGCTCGATGCCTACCGACAGCCGTACATCCCCTTCTACCTGCTGACGGAGGAGTTCTTCGAGCTGGCCCGCGACCGGCTCGCGCCGGGCGGGGTGCTCGTCGTGAACGTCGGGCACCCGACAGGGTCGACGGAGCTCGAACAGGTCGTCGGCCGGACGATGGGCGAGGCATTTCCCACAGTCCTGCGAGACCCGATGGAGGACACGAACACGCTGATGCTCGGCGCGGGCCAGGGATCGGC
>DATDKQ010000036.1:0-7421 GCA_036519915.1 Solirubrobacterales bacterium
CGGAAGCTTGCTGGCGAAGGCCCCGCCAAGGTCGGTGTGGAGCGTGAGCGTGCCGGTTCCGGGCACGACCTCGACCGCGAGGGGATCGGTGGTGATCGAGACGATCGTCCCGAGCGGCTGCCCCGCCTTCACCCGGCCGCCGGCGGACTTCTTGGCTCCCTTGCCCTTGGTCGGCGAGAAGG
The DNA here is from genome assembly GCA_036519915.1 of Solirubrobacterales bacterium. Taxonomy (GTDB): domain Bacteria; phylum Actinomycetota; class Thermoleophilia; order Solirubrobacterales; family 70-9; genus DASUPK01. Next base: position 183 of record DATDKQ010000036.1, read on the forward strand.
CACGATTGAGCGCCTGCGCGCCCTTGCCCGCGATCTTGGCGGTGATGTTGGAGATGGTCGCGCCGAAGCCGTTTCTAGCGACCGTCCCGCCGGAGAGCGTGGCGAACGCGCCGACATTGCTCTTGCCGACCTTCGCCGCAATGCTGCCCGGCCCGCCGTTGGCCCCAAGGCTCAGGCGGGTGATCTTCACCTTGGCCTTACCCTTGCCGCGCTTCGCCCGGAAGGCGCCGTTGACCTGCACCGTCCCGGCGCCGGAGATGGGGTCGACCGACCCGCTGGCGATCGGCAGGTTGAGGCTCTTCGGCTTCAGCTTCAGGCCACGTGCGTTCTGCAGCTGGATCACCACGGACCCGCCCTTGAGCTGGTCCGGTCCGGCCGTCGCGATCCCCGACAGGCCGAGCGTGAAGGCGAGCGCCGCCAGGCCGGCGGCGATCAAGCCGCGACGACCCTGCCTGTGCTTGTCCATCACTCTCCGCATCCGCTCCCGTGATCCCTACCGCGAGCAGTCTCGCACGACGTAAATCGCCATGCGCCGCTAGCGCTCCGCCACCAGCAGGGTCTGGACCGCCCTGCCGATCTGGCCGCTCTCATCCAGCAGCTGGGTGTCCGCCATCCCGACGCCGCTCGCCTCCGGGAAGGTCTCGGCGTCCCAGGGCCCGCGGGTGAGCTCGGTGGCGACATAGTGATCCCCGTCGGGCTCGTAGAACGATTCGGGCACCCGCGGCATCCTAGATTCCGTAACGAAGCGGCCCCTCGGTGGACTGAATAATCGACCGGGTTAACCTGGTCAATACCCCAAGGAAGCGAGGTAAAGACTTTGGAGAAGGTCAAGAAGAGCGAGCAGGAGTGGCGCCAGGAGCTCACCCCCGAGCAGTACGAGGTGGTGCGCAACAAGGGCACCGAGGCGCCGTTCACCAGCGAGCTCAACGACGTCAAGGAGCCGGGACAGTTCGTCTGCGTGGCCTGCGGGCAACCGGTGTTCAGCTCGGACAACAAGTTCGAGTCCGGTACCGGCTGGCCGAGCTTCGACAGGCCGATGGGCGATGAGTCCGTCGAGACCGAGGCGGACAACAGCTTCCTGATGCGGCGGACCGAGGTCCTCTGCTCACGCTGTGACGCCCACCTCGGGCATGTCTTCGACGACGGCCCGGCTGACACGACCGGCCAGCGCTACTGCATCAACGGGTGCGCCCTCGAGTTCAAGCCCGAGGACGACCAGAACTAAACGGGTGGCGCCTTTCGGCGCCCCCTCGCATCAAGAGCCTCAGACCTTGCCGCCGGCGCCCAGATAGCTGAAGCGCACGGCGAGGGCAACCGCCTCGGTCCGCGTGTCGACCTCCATCCGGGCGATCGCATTCCGGACGTGGGTGTGGACCGTTGCGGGGCTGAGCGAGAGACGGTCGGCGATCTGCTTGACGCGCAGGCCCTCCGCGAGCAGTTCGAGGATCTCACGCTCGCGGGGGGTCAGCTCGAGCAGCTTCTCGACCTCTCCCGCGCCCTGGCCGAGCTCGGTGCCGACGAAGGTGCCGCCGCCCGCGACCACCTCGATCGCGCGAGCGATGTCCTCGCTCGGGGCCGACTTCAGCACGTAGCCGGAGGCCCCGGCCCGCAGGGCCAGCGTGAGTAGGTCCGGCTGGGCGTGGGCGGTGAAGATGATCACCCGCGTCTCGGGGCGAGCCTTGAGGATGTCCTTGGTGGCGTCGATGCCGTCCTTGCCCGGCAGCTCGACGTCGACGATGCAGACGTCGGGCTCGAGGTCCCTGACGACGTCGACGACCTCCTCGCCGGTCTCGGCTTCGCCGACGATCTCGACTCCTTCGACGTCGGCCATCCGTGCCTTGATCGCCTCACGCACGATCTCGTGGTCGTCGCAGAGGACCACTCGCTTGGGGGCGGATGCGGGCGTCATCTAGGTGGGAATCCGTTCCGGGGCGCCAAATTCCTGCAATGCAGTTGGAAGATCCACCGCTCCGTCCTCCCTCTGTCCGTTCTCCAGCAGCGCGATCAGGGTCCGACCCACAGCGACTGCGGTTCCGTTCAGAGTGTGCACAGGTTCCGGGGATTCTCCTTGCGCGGCACGGTAGCGACTGGACAGGCGTCTTGCCTGATAGTCGGTGGTGTTCGAGCAGCTTGTCACCTCGCGGTAGCGCCCCTGGCTCGGAATCCAGGCCTCGCAATCGAACTTGCGGGCGGCGGGAGCGCCGAGGTCTCCCACCGCGATGTCCACCACCCGGTAGGGAATTTCCAGAGCGCTGAGGATGCGTTCTTGGATCGCGAGGATCCTCTCGTGCTCCTCGCGGGAGGCGTTCGGCTCGACGAAGCTGAACATCTCCACCTTGTCGAACTGATGGACGCGGAAGATCCCCCGCGTGTCACGGCCGGCGGCGCCGGCCTCTCTCCGGAAGCACGTCGAAATACCGCCGTAGCGCTTCGGCAGCTCGTCCGCGTCCATGATCTGGTCGGCATGCAGGGAGGCCAGTGAGACCTCGGAGGTGCCCACCAGGAAGAGCTCGTCCTTCGGCACCTCGTAGATCATCTCGCGGTCGCCCGGGAATACGCCAGTGCCGTAGAGGGCGCGCTCGCGGACGAGCACCGGCGGAATGGTCGGCTGGAAGCCCTCCGCGCGGATCAGCTCAACCGCGAAGCGGATCAGGGCCAGCTCGACCATGACCAGATCGCCGAGCAGGTAGGCGAAGCGCGACCCGGAGAGGTTCGCAGCTGCCTCCATCTCGATCCAACCGTGGCGTTGGCCGAGGTCGAGGTGGTCGAGCGGCTCGAAGTCGAAGTCCGGGCGCTCCCCCACCTCGCGCAGCGTGACGTTGTCCTCCTCGGTGTCGCCGTCGGGTGCCTCGGGGTCCGCTAGGTTGGGAAGCGAGACGAGCAGCTCCTCCCGCCGCCGGTCGAGCTCGTCGAGCTGCGGCTCGAACTCCTTGAGCTCCGACTTGAGCGCGCTCGACTTCTCGCGCAGCTCGGCGAACTCCGGCTCGTTGACCTTGCCCGCCCTGGCTGCCTCCTCGATCTCCGAGGAGAGCTTGTTCTGCTCGGCTCTGATCGCGTCGATCCGCGTGTTGAGCTCGCGCCGCCGCTCATCCACCTCGATCAGCTCGTCAAGTTCCTCCGCCGCGCCCCGTCTGCTCAGCGCTAAGCGGACCCCCTCCGGGTCGCTACGGATCTGCTTCAGATCGAGCGTGGCTCGGTCCCCCGAGCTACGGCGCGGCGGTGGTGGTCGTCGAGGCGGGCGCGGGCTGCTCGGTGACGTCCTGGCCCGCGTACTTCGATACGAAGGCGGCGACCTTCTGCGCGTCTGTGCCGACCACGATGTTCTGAGGCATGATCGCCCCCGAGAAGCCGCCATTCCGGATCGCGTAGATCACGTCGGCCATCGTCTCGTGGCGCTGGTCGAGGTTCGGGCCCTGCACGCGCTCACTGCGATTGGCAGTCCCCTCCGTTCCCGCCGGGGTGAGCGTGTGGCAGCCGGAGCAGCGCTGGGCGAAGATCTCGGCGCCTTCGTGGGTGGGGTCATCGCTGGAGACCTGGATGCCCTGGGTTCCACAACCCGTGGCCGCCGCGACCGCGGCTACAGCGATCAGTAGGAGAGCCCCTCGCACGCGGCGGGATCATATGCGAGTGGTTCGAGCCCAGATCCGCCGGGGACCCAGGGCACGTAGCTTTCAGGCATGGCCGGCGACGGGGTCAGCCCGGAGGAATTTCGGAGCGCACTCAGCTCCTACGCGACCGGCGTGACCGTGGTCACGGCGGTCGGGCAGCAGGGCCCCTCGGGCGCGACGGCGAACGCGGTCACGTCGCTCTCTCTCGATCCGCCGATGATGCTCGCCTGTCTCGATCGGGGATCGCGGACGCTCACCTCCGTGCGGGCCCAGGGACGGTTTGGGGTCAACGCCCTCGCCGCCGGACAGGGCGAGCTGGCGCGCCGCTTCTCCGCCAAGGAGCCGGAGTCGGCCAAGTGGGAAGGGGTCGAATGGACCGAGCGGCAGGGGTTGCCGTGGCTCGAGGGAACGCTCCTCTGGGTCGCCTGTGAGCTCCGCGACCTGATCGACGGCGGGGACCACCTGATCCTGACCGGCAACGTGCTCGAGGCCGAGGCGATTGAGGGGCAGCCGCTCCTCTTCCACCGCGGCGACTACAGGGACCTGCTGGCGGAGTCCTAGTGGCCGGTGGCCGGCCGCGGTGCCGTCTCGGTCCGGCGACGGTGGTGCGTCTTGATCCGGCTCACCGAGCGACCGAGTTTCCGAATCAAGAACACGGGCAGCGCCACCACGGCGGCCACCAGGCCCACCGCCAGCAGGGGCACGACCAGAGGCAGCACCGCAACGAGGGTCAGGATCAAAATCGGCAATGAGAGGGGCGCGAGTGCGGTCACGAGAATCCCGGCGCCAACTCCCCACTTCGAGGCCTCGTCCACGATTTCAGCCCGGGAGCGGGCGGTGGTCTCGGCATTCATGACGGCTCCTTTCGTCGTTCTCATCTGTGAGACGAAATGGCCGCCGGGTCTGTGACCGGTATTTGTCGACTTCGCTCCGCATAGCGGAGCAACCGCGACAAATCCGCTCAGGTCAGAGCTCGAAAGAGGGCGTTGACGGCCCGCCGGCTGCCCTCGATCACGATGTCGCGGGCCTCCACCGCCTTCCCCAGCGGTTTTCCGCCGAAGACCACCGATGCCATGGCTTCCGGGTCGCTCCGAATCGTCGCCTCGGGGTTCTCCACCTCACCTCGGGCGGCCTCGAAACGCCCGCCTTTCACTGAGATGTCGAAGGGGATCTCTCCCAGCCGAAGCTCGTACACGGCCTCGAGCCCGTCGGCCTTCTCGGGCTGGAACCTCGCCTTGAGCGCCAGGACGAGCGAGTCCGGCCCCATCTCGGCGTCGCTGGGGAGCGAGGGCGATCCGCTGGCCCAGCGCCCGAGCGCCAGGACCGCGGGCTCCAGCTCGTGCCCCCATTCGGTGAGCTCGTAGACCTGGACGGCGGCCGGAGGCGCGAGCTTGCGGCGCCTGACGATCCCGGACTCCTCGAGCTCGCGCAGGCGCTGGCCGAGCACGTTCGGGCTGATGTCGGGAATCCCGGTGCGCAGGTCGGTGAAGCGTTTCGGCCCAAGCAGGAGCTCGCGGACCACCAGCAGCGCCCAGCGCTGCCCGAGCAGGTCAGAAGCGTGGGCGATCCCGCATCCGTCGAGCTTCGTCCTCGTTCGCGCCATAGCGAGAAGTTTAGGCGATTCTGGTTCTGGAATACAACTCTCTAGTTGTCTTTTAGGATTATATGGTACGGTGCGGCCGATATATCACGAGGACGGACGATGAGCGAACGAGACGGATTTCAGAATGGCGTCCCCTGCTGGGTCGACACCTGGCAGCCCGATGCGGACGCCGCCATGAGCTTCTACACGCAGCTCTTCGGCTGGGAGGCCGAGGACACGATGCCCGACGGCGTCGAGGGCACGCACTACATGTGCAGGCAGCGCGGTCGCGACGTCGCCGCCGTGGCCTCCCGACCCGAGGGCTCGCCGGATGTCACCGCCTGGACGACCTACGTCTGGGTCGAGGACGTCGACGCAACGGTCGTGAACGCCACCGACGCCGGCGGCAATGTCCTGGTCGAGCCGTTCGACGCCCTCGACGGTGGTCGGATCGCGGTGATCGCCGATCCCGCCGGCGCCGCGATCGGCGCCTGGCAGCCGGGAGCGCACAAGGGCGCGCAGCTCGTCAACGAGCCGAGCGCGTACGCAATGAGCGGGCTGGTCACCAGCGACCCGGAGGGCGCCAAGCGCTTCTACCCCGAGGTCTTCGGGTGGGGGATTAACAGCTTCGACATGGGCGGCGCCGAGGTGACGATGTGGACCGTTCCCGGCTACGTCGGCGGAGAGCCGGAGCAGCCCGTCCCTCGTGACGTGGTCGCGACGATGCTGCCGCCTAGCGGCAACGGGGAGGGGCCCCCGCCGCACTGGGGCGTGGACTTCTGGATCGCAGACGTCGACGATGCCGCGGCCAAGGTCCCGAAGCTCGGCGGCCAGGTGCTGGCGGAGCCCTACGACGTGCCCAACACGGGTCTGCGACAGGGTGCCTTCCGGGACCCGCAGGGCGCGACCTTCTCGCTGACCCAGCCGCCTGGCGTCTAGAAGGCTGAGCTCGTCCCGGCCGCTCGCAGCGCCAGCAGGAAAATCACCAGGCAGGCGGTGGCCATGATCCCGGTGTCCCGGCGGACGATCGCCATCGCGATCTGCGTCTGCCGCTCCGGGGACAGCGCGTGGACGTCGAGGTCGCCGAGCTCCTGAGCGGCCGATCCCAGCCGGACCACCTCGGCCAGCAGTGAGACGACGAGCGGCAGCACCCCGTAGAGGATGTGCAGCTCGCTGGCGTGGTGCCCGCTGAACACCAGCAGAAGCCCGAGCAGGGTCTGGAGGATCACGGTCGCCTGGGCGATCCGCAGCGCGTACCAGAAGCCGGTCGACGGCCGGCGCTCGAGCCACGAGTACCCGCCCCAGACGCCGGCGGCCAGGTTGGCGGCGATCAGACAGACCCCGACGACGAGATGGACTTCCGGCACGGGCGCGGGAGCTTAAGTGGTCGCCGGCGTCAAAGCCGCCAAAAAGGGTCGGAATTTGGCTTGCTGATGCGGAAAAGCACTATGTAACACCTTGCTACAAAGTCGGGGGTGCGGTGGTATAAGACGGGCGGATCGTGCTTCAGAGCTATCTCCCCGTCCTCGTGTTTGCCGGCCTAGGGATCATCGTGGGAGGCACGTTCGCACTGCTGAACGGGGTGATCGGGACACGCCGTCCGAACCCGATCAAGACCCAGGCCTACGAGTGCGGGCTCCCCTCCCACATCACCCGCACGTTCCGGTTCGGGGTGAGCTTCTACATGATCGCCATGCTCTTCATCCTCTTCGACATCGAGGTGGTCTTCCTCTACCCGGTCGGCGTCCTCGTGCATGCGACCAAGAGCGTCTTCGTCTTGGTGGAGATCCTCGTCTTCGTCGCGCTGTTGCTCGTCGCCCTGGTCTTCGTCTGGCGTCGAGGAGCGCTCGATTGGAAGTAGAGCGGGAGACCCTCCGGGCACACCAGCTGCGAGCCCGCGATCTCCTCCGGGGAGACCTCGAGGGCAAGGACCTCGAGGAATACGTCGAGGAGCGGCTCCTGACCACGACCCTCGAGAAGGCGCTCAACTGGGGGCGGGCCAACGCCGTGTTTCCCATGACCTTCGGCCTGGCCTGCTGCGCCATCGAG
>DATDKQ010000037.1:0-13444 GCA_036519915.1 Solirubrobacterales bacterium
CTCGGCCTTGGTGGGCGTGATGTAGGCGCGGGTGGTGATGCCGGGGACGTTGTCTTTCTTGATCCGCCACTCCGGTACCCAGAACGAGTGGATCACGTCGAGGCTGTGCATCCGGAACTCGATCTGCCTGTCGACGGGCACATGCAGCTCGCGCGAGGTGACGCCCTGGGTGGGGTAGTTGAAGTGCCACTCGTACTGCTGTGAGTAGACGTCAACCACCATTCGGTTGGGGTCGTGGGCCTCGATGTCCGAGAGCGTGATCCAGGAATAGACCGCGCCGAACAGGACGATCACGGTCGGGATCACCGTCCAGGCGATCTCGAGCCTGGTGTTGCCGTGGATCGGGGCGCCGTCGCCCTCGTCTCCCGGCCGGACCCGCCAGCGCCAGAGCGAGTAGGCGAGCATCACGAGGACGATCGAGAAGACGAACGACGAGAGCACGATCATCACGTCGAGCAGATCGTCGATCTTGGGAGCGGCGGTGGACGCCTCCTCGCCGTTCCAATTCGGTATCAGCATGATCACCGAGGTGATCACCGTGAGCACGATCACCGCGGCGATCAGCTTGAGAATCGGCACGCCCCGCATCGTGCGGCATTCTATTCAGGGAACCTGAAGTCGCCCCGCCGGGGTTTGTCACCTACGTGACGACCGGCGTCAGCTCGTCCAGCTCCCCGCGCGAGGCGGCGATCACGCTCCGGGCGACCCCCTCCCAGCTCCAGAGCTCATCGACCCGTTTCGCCAGTGAGAGGCCCGCCTCACGGCGCTGCGCGGGGTCGAGGGCGAGCCAGCCGGATACCCGGGTCGCCAGCTCGGTGACGGCCTCGGGGCTCACGGGAAAGCTGAGCAGCGGGGCCAGGTCCGGGCCGAGCGCCTCGGCGAGCAGCTCCGAGACCTCGCGCATCCCGGAGTGATCCGCGGAGACGGGCGGCACCCCGCAGGCCGCCGACTCGGCCGGCACCATGCCGAAGGACTCGGGCCAGGTGCTGGTCATGGCGAAGGTGTCGGCGACGGGCATCACGTCGGCCACCTCGTCGTGCGCGAGCCGTCCTCCGATCAGCATCGTCCCGGCGGCCTGGCGAGCGGCCTCTGCGTAGCCGTCAGGCGGATCGGTGAGGAACCCGGTGAGGATGGGCAGCGGCGCGTCGTCGTCGCCCTCGTAGCCGCGGCCGCGCCCAGCGACCCGCAGGGTGGCATCGAGGTCGCCACGGCCGAGCGCCTCGATCAGCTCGCGCAGGGCCCGCTCGAAGGCGCCGAAGCCGGCGAACAGCAGCCGGGGTGCCCGTGCACCCGCCGCCACCCGCTCGCGATGGACCAGCGGCCAGGCGGCGGCGAGCAGATCGACGCCCTTGCTGACCAGGAACTTGCCGACGTAGAGCACGCGCTCGTCCCCCTCCGACCACTCGCGGAGGGCAGCGGCGATCGCCGGGCCGTCCCGCCCAAAGGAGTCCTGGTCCTCCCCCGCCGCCGGGGTTTCCGAGTCGAGTCGCCCCGCGAGCAGCTCCAGGTTGCGCCGCACCTCGACGGGCTCGCGCGGGTGGAAGCGGTGCATGTCCACCCCGGGCGGCCCGAGCCTGGTTCGCCCGGGCAGCGTGGGGTCAGGGACGGTCTCGTAGAGGATCTGGGCGGTGTGGGAGGAACCCGCGAGGATTCCCGCCGCCACGTCCGTGCCCTCGAGCGCATAGGGGACGAAGCGCTCCGGATGCGGTCTCACAACGTAGGAGAGGTCCGAGCCGTGGACCTTGATCGCGAAGCGCAGACCGGCCCGCGCGAGGATGACGGGTCCCATGATCAGGTGGTTCGCCAGGGCCGCGTCCGGCTCGCCGTATTCCTCGACCACCTGGCGGACGGCGGAGACGTTCGCGTCCAGGTAGCGGTCGAGCTCCTCGTCGGTGAGCTCGGGGAAGGTCTTGACCTCGAAGCCCTCGTAGCGGTCGGCGACGAACACCGGCAGGAGGCCGCCGATATCCGGGATGTGCACCGTGATGTTCTCGTTGGTCCGAACCCAGTCGAGCTCGTCGGCGCGCCGGTCCTGGCAGAGCAGGTGCACCTCGTGGCCCTGGCGGGCGAGGGCCTGGGCGAGGCTGGCGTTGTAGACGTTCGAGCCGGTGCCGTGCAGCAGATAGCCGTGGAAGATGAGCACTCGCATCCGGCGCAACGGTATTGTGCGCGCCGTGCAGAACCCGGAACAGTCCTACCGACTTCGAGCACCGGCCTCCGGCAGGGAGGCGATCGCCAAGGTACGGGCCGACGGCGTCTATGTCGACCGGGAGACCGGCGAGGAGATGCAGGTCGTCGCCGCAACTCTGCCCCTCGCACCCTCCGAGTCCGCGCTCGTCAGGGCCCCGGAGAACCTGCGCGCCTGCCGGCGCTGCAATCAGCTGATCGGGCTCGACGTCAGCGACTGCCCGTACTGCGGGCTTCGCCAGCCGGCGCTCGACGGCTCCTCGTGACCCGGGCCCTCGCGCTGACAACGCTCGCCCTGGGGCTGGCGATTGCAGGCTGCGGCGGAGACGACTCCGGCAAAACGACGGCGCCCCCCGCCGTCTCGATCCCGTCCATCACCTCGCCGATCCCGGCCACTACGACCATACCGGTGACCACCAGCACATCCACAGGAACGACCGGCAACGGCAACGGTGGTAGCGGCCCGCCAAAGCGCACCAACCCGAACCTGCCGGACTCCGCGACCAACGACGTCGCGCCACCGGCCGGGAGCCCCCAGGAGGCCTTCGAGAAGCAGTGCGAGCAGAACCCGAAGGCCTGCGGGTAGCCGGCCCGCCGCTCTAGGCTCGGACTATTCGAGGCCTTCGGCCTGCTCAGCCCTCTCGCCAGCCTCGACGATGTCGCCGTCGGTGAACAGAGTCGTCTTGAGTGCGATCCGCCACTTCTCAGTTCGTCGGGTCAAGAACTCGAGATCCATCGCAAAGTGCTTGAACTCCTCCTGCTGAGCGTTCTCCATGATCGCCTGTGCCTCTTTGTCGGGCTCAACCGATATGCGCTGCTCATACCAGCCGATCGCTTCGGCCTCTTCCGTTAGTGAGGCGATCATGCGGGCGAAGGTCCGGGTGTCCGCGCTCAGCTCACCTGCGGGCTCGTGGTACTGATCGAATCCCATCGTGTCCTCCTTGGTCAGGGCCTGCCGGTGGTCATTTGTCCCCGGGCGGTGGGTCGGGCCGACTGCGGCTCACCCGCCGCGCTCTGGGGCTGCGCATTCTTCCCGAGACCTACCGCGTGAGCACGATGAAACGCTGAAGAAGCCTGGCTACTTCTTCTTCTTGGGCGGCGCGGCCGGCTTCTGGTTCGGGTCGGCGACGACGGTCGCCGAGTAGAGCAGGCGGGCGGTGTTGTAGGTGCAGCCGAAGGCGCGCTGCGAGCCGGGGGCGTCCTGCGGGGTGCCGGCGAGGATGTCCGCGGTCTCGTTGCACTTGCCGCGCTTGCGGCTCGCAACCCACTTCGTGTTGGCGCTCTGGTTGATCGCGAAGGCGGGCGCCCAGGTCGGCACGGTCAGCGCGACGATGTTGTTCGGCTTCACACGCAGTGGCGTGTCAAGGGTGAAGGTGGTCGTCTGGCCGAGGTATGAGGAGAGGTCCTCGACCGGCGACTGCGACTTGAGCTTGTAGATCGGGTGCCCCTGCTTGATCTCCTTCATGATCGGCTTCAGGACCGAGATCCGGGCCTTCGGGGTGCCGCCGAAGGTCTTGACGAAGAAGTCGAAGTCGCTCTGGTTGTCGTTGTTTGGGTTCGGCTTCGTGCTGGGGGCGCCGGTCTTGATCGACCAGGCGACGATCCGCCCCCGGAAGGAGACGGCGAAGGGATTGTTCGCCCCGGTGATCGAGCTCTGAAAGCCGGTCGTCTTCCCGATCGCTTGGCAGCTCGTCGGGCACGAGGGAGTCGCCGGAGCGGCCGCGCCCAGCACCGCCACGCGAGCCGCGCCAACCGCCTCGCCCGTAGCGAGGACTGCGGCGAGCGCGCCGGCGAACACGGCGATGGCAACAGCGATGGCGAGCCTATGCAGGCGCGGGAAGGCGTGAGCGTGGTGGCTCATGGACTTCATTGAACACGTCATTTCCGGGAGGGTTGCGGGGGTCCTTGCAAAGCGGGACCTCGTCGAATTCCCCTGCGTCGGTAGGGTTGCGAGCCCATGGAAGCCGGATCCGCCTTCCAGCGCTACCTCGACTCGGCCCTGGAGAGCTTCGGGATCGAGGCGGACGAGACCGAGCGCGCCGTTATGGCGGGCGTCTGGTCGATCTGGGAGCCGGGCATGAATCTGCTTCGCGACAGCGATCTGGACGGAGTGGAGCACGAGCTGAAAGCGGACCTCTCCTCCCCTCCCGCCGGATGACCGCCCTCGACCTTCCCCTCCGCGAACAGGCCGCCGGGATCGCCTCGGGCGAAATCGACGCCGGTGAGCTGCTCGATGCCTGCCTGGCGAGATTCGAGGAGCGCAACCCGGAGCTGAACGCGATCGTCGCGACGTTCCCGGATCAGTCGCGCGAGATGCTCGAGGCGGCGCCCGACGGACCGCTGCGCGGCGTGCCGGTCGTGATCAAGGACGAGTGGCCGCTGCCCTGGCGCGCCGAGACGGTCGGCGCGGCGGCGGTGCCGGGAGTCACCACCCAGCCCGGCGAGTCGGGGCCCTACCGCGCCCTGCGGGACGCGGGAGCCGTGATCGCCGGGATCGCCAATATGCACGAGCTCGGCTCGGGCAGCACGGGTAACACCTCGGTCTACGGAGCCGCGCACAACCCCTGGGACCTCGACCGCTGCCCCGGCGGTTCCTCGAGCGGTCCGGCCGCGTCCGTCGCCGGCGGACTCGTGTCTGGCGCGATCGGCGCCGACGGACTCGGATCGATCCGCTATCCGGCCGCCTACTGCGGCCTCACCGGCCTGAAGCCGACCTTCGGCCGCTCGGCGATGGAGGGCCACCACATCCGCAACACGGAGACGATCGTCTCGGGACCACTCTGCCGCGACGCCGCTGACTGCCGCCTGCTCGCCTCGGCGATGTTCGGTGAGGAGCTCGGCGCCGAGGAGCGGAGCGGGCTGCGGATCGGGGTGATTCGAGACCCCTTCTGGAGCGACAGCGCGCCCGGCGTCCGCGAGGCCTGCGAATCCGCACTCGAGTCGCTGCGGTCCGAGGTCGGCGGCGATCTGTTCGAGGTCGAGCTCCCCGATCAGGACCTGATCCTCCCCGCCGCCGTTCTGGTCGCTCAATCGGAGGAGGCGGCCCACCTGACTCCGCTCAACCTGAACGCGCTCCCCGAGGAGCTCAGCGTGCTCAACCGCGGTGTCCTCAAGCTGCGGGGCCTGATTCCGGGCAGTCTCACCGCACGCGGCTTCCTGGCGCGCGCGCAGGCGCGTCGCAACCTCGCGCAGCTCTTCGAGCGGATCGACCTGCTCGCCTGGCCGACGGTGCCCGCGGTGGCGCCGCCGCTCACCGACCCGACGATCGAGCTGCCCTCCGGGGTGACGTCAGCCGACGCCGGCAACGCCCGCCAGGGCGTGATCGCCAACCTGACCGGCGTCCCGGGCGTGAACGTTCCCGTCGGCCTGGACGCCGGCCTGCCGGTGGGCCTGCAGCTGCTCGGCGCCTGGGGCCAGGACGCGCTGCTGCTCGACGCCGCCGAGGCCCTCGAGCGGGCGACGGACCGCCAGTTCGTGGAATTACGGCCGGCCGCCATCGCCTGATTGCAATCCTGGCCCGATGAGCCGGCGGGCATGGTTCGCGTTCGCGGCGCTCTCGGTGATCTGGGGCGTCCCCTATCTCTTCATCAAGGTCGCGGTGGACGACGGCATCTCGCCGTTCTTCCTGTCGTGGGCGCGGCTGGTGCTCGGCGCCGGGCTACTCTTCGCGCTCGCTCCGCGGGGTGGGATCGAGATGCTGCTGCGGGGGCCGCGCGGCTGGATCCTGGCCTACGCAACGGTTGAGATGGTCGGGCCGTTCCCGCTTATCGCCGCAGGCGAGCAGCATGTCGACTCCTCGGTTGCGGCGATCGTGATCGCGACCGTCCCACTGCTCATCGCCCTGCTCGCGCTCCGGTTCGATCACACCGAGCGACCGACGCGCACCCGCATGCTCGGCATGCTCATCGGCCTCGCCGGAGTAGTGGCGCTGGTCGGAATCGACCTGAGCGGCGAGAGCGGCGAGCTGCTCGGGGCCGGCGCCGTGATGATCGCAGCGGTCGGCTATGCCGCCGGCCCGATGATCATCAAACGGCATCTCCTCGACTACGACCCGGGCGCGACGATGGCCGCGAGCCTGACCGTCGCCGCGGTGCTCCTCACGCCAGCGGGCCTGCTGACGATCCCGGGGTCCGTTCCACCCGCGGACGCCATCAGCTCCCTGATCGTGCTCGGCGTGCTCTGCACGGCGGCAGCCTTCGTGATCCTGATGGTCCTGGTCGCCGAAGTGGGCGCGGGCCGCGCCTCGATCATCACCTACATCAACCCGGTGATCGCCGTGGCACTCGGGGTGATCGTGCTCGGGGAGAGTCCCGGCGCCGGGGCGATCGCCGGCCTGCTGCTCATCCTGGCGGGCTCGTGGCTCGCCACCGACGATCGCTTGCCTCCGAACCCGACCGCGATCGTGACGCGCTGGCGCGGCAGGCGGGGACGAGCGGTGACAGAGTCCTCCGTACCCGTCCGGGCTGTGTGACGCTCCTCCTCGGGCCGCCGGGAGCGGGGGTTATCTTGCTCTGACCGTGGCCGCGATCGAGACGCACGAGCTGGCGCGCGAGTTCGAGGGCGGCATCAAGGCCGTCGACGGCGTCGACCTCGAGGTCGCCGCGGGGGAGATCTACGGGTTTCTCGGCCCGAACGGCGCCGGCAAGACGACGACCGTGCGGATGCTCACCACTCTGCTGCAGCCCACCGGGGGGCGGGCGACGGTTGCCGGCCACGACGTCGCCCGGGACCCGGGAGCGGTCAGGCGGAAGATCGGCGTCGCCCTGCAGGAGGCGGCGCTGGATCCCTTGATGACCGGTCGCGAGCTGCTCGACCTCCAGGCGACTCTGCATGGCATCTCAAAGAAGGACGCCCACAACAAGGGGCGCTGGCTCCTCAACCGCGTCGGGCTCACCCTCGCCGCGGACCGGCGCATCGGCACCTACTCGGGAGGCATGCGGCGGCGGCTCGACCTCGCGGCGGCGCTGATGAACACGCCCGAGGTCCTCTTTCTCGATGAGCCCACAACGGGGCTCGACCCCGTCAGCCGCAAGGCGATCTGGGAAGAGGTACGCAAGCTCAACGAGGAGGGCACGACCGTTTTCCTCACCACGCAGTACCTGGAGGAGGCTGACCAGCTCGCCGACCGGGTAGGGATCATCTCCGGCGGCAAGCTGGTCGCCGAGGGGACTCCGGGCGCTCTGAAGGCCGAGGTCGGCCGGCCGCACCTCGAGCTCAGCCTGGTCGAGCAGGAGGGCAACGAGTCACGGGCCGAGGTCGTCCTGGCCCGCTTCGGGCGCCCACTCCCCGCCAGGGACGGGACGCTGATGGTGGAGCTGGAGCACGGCACCTCCGAGGTGGGTCCGATCGTCGTAGCGCTCAACCATGAGGGCCTCGACGTCGAGTCGCTCGACCTCGTCCAGCCCACGCTCGACGACGTCTTCGTCCAGAAGACCGGCCAGCACCTGGAGGGAGCGTCCGAGGACACAGATGAGACGGAGGCAGTAGCCGAGTGATTCAAACGCTGGCGGCGAACGCCCGCGTGGTCGCCGCCCTGGGGAGACGCTCGATCATGCAGACGCTCCGGCGGCCACAGCTGCTCGCGCCGTTGATCGTCTTCCCCACTGCCCTGCTCGCCATCCAGACTGCGGGAGCTGGACGGGCTGTGGACCTGCCCGGCTTCCCGGAGGTCCCCAACTTCCTCTCCTTCATGCTCGCCGGGTCGATCGTCCAGTCGGTGATGTTCACCGGCAACTCCGGGGCGATCGCATTCGCGATCGACATGGAGATGAGATTCACCGACCGCCTCTATGCCGCGCCGATCGCGCGCTCCTCGGTGGTGTTGGGGCGGCTGGCGGCAACCGCGACCATCGGGGCGATCATCGCCGTCTACTTCATCGTGCTCGGGCTGATCTTCGGCGCGAGCATCCACGAGGGCGTTCCCGCGGTGATCTGGATCGTGGCGCTGACCTCCGCCTCCGCCCTCTCCTTCGGGACGATCGGCGCGGCGATCGCGCTCCGTTCGAACAGCGCCAGCGTCGTGCAGGGGATCTTCCCGCTCGTCTTCGTGATCCTGTTCCTCTCGGACGCGTTCTTTCCGGCGAACCTGATGCTCGAGCCGGCCTCCTGGATCGCCCAGTACAACCCGTTCAGCTTCATCGTCAACGGGATCCGTGATCCCATCATCAGCGGCTGGTCGGCGACGACCGAGCTGAAGGCGATCGCATCGGTGATCGGCATCGGCGCCCTCGGGTTCGCCCTGTGCGCGCTGGCGATGCGCAGCAGGCTGCGGAGGGGCGTATGAGCTGGCGCGGAGCGGCCGCCAGCATCGGGGTCCTGGTCAAAAGGGCCCTGAACGAGATCACCAGGGTGCCCGGCGCCGCCATCCCCGGCGTACTCGCGCCGACCATCTTCTTCCTCGGACTGACCAGTGTCTTCGGCAGCCTGACGCTGCTGCCGGGATTCACGACCTCCAGCTACCAGAGCTTCCTGATCCCGGTCAGCCTCCTCCAGGGAGCGGGCTTCACGGGCGCAGCGACCGGTGTCAACCTCGCTCGCGACATCGAGCAGGGTTGGTTCGACCGCCTGCTCGCCTCTCCCGCTCCCCGACCCGTGCTGCTCGCGGGCCTCGTGCTTTCGGCCAGCCTCCGCTGCCTCCTCCCGGTGACCTTCCTGCTCATCGTCGGCTTCGCGGTCGGCGTCCACTGGCCCGGGGTGCTCGGCCTGTTGATCGCCATCACCCTGGTGATGGGAATGGCGGTGGTCGCGGCCACCTGGGGAACATCCCTCGCCCTCCGCTTCCGCACGCAGGCCGCGGCGCCGATCATGCAGGTCGGGATGCTGCTGGCCGTCCTGCTGACCACCGCATACGCCCCGCTCGATCTGCTCACCGGCTGGCTGCAGGAGGTGGCCAAGATCAACCCGGTGACGCAGGTTGTCGAGGCGGTTCGCCAGGGCTTCGTCGGGCCGGTGAGCTGGGGCGACACCTGGCCCGGATATCTGACGCTATTCGCGCTCGCCGCGGTGCTCAGCTACTTCGCCCTGCGCGGCATGCGCCGGATGACGTATTGATGGCGCAGCTCCCGCTGGTGGTGGACGCGCAGGTTCGCGACACCGTCATGCGGATCGCCCAGCAGACGCTCGCCGCCAGTTGGATCGAGGGCGAGCGGGACGGGGTCGGCTTCGCCTACTCGCGGCCGAGCCCGGGCCACTACCCGTGGCAGTGGTACTGGGACTCCTGCTTTCACGCCATCGTCTGGCGCCGTTTCGACCAGGACCGGGCAGAGCAGGAGCTACGCAGCCTGCTCGATGGCGGGAGGGCGGACGGCTTCATCGGCCACACGATCTTCTGGGACCGCCCCGTCGACTGGAAGCGTCGCTGGACCTACAACGTCACCTCGAGGAGCGCGCGGAACACCTCGACGATCCAGCCGCCGCTGCTTGCCTGGGCCTGGAAGATCGCGGTCGGCGACCCGGCGGACGAGCGGAGGATCGCGGCCCATCACCGCTGGCTGGAGGCCAACCGGGACCTGGACGGGGACGGCCTGCTCTGGATCGTCCAGCCCGATGAGTCCGGTCTGGATTCCTCACCGAAGTTCGACCTCGTCTGGGGCCGCCACGCGCACGGGCACCCCATGTTTCCGCTCCTGATCGCGAGGAACCGCAAAGTCGACTGGGACGCGCGCCGGGTGCTCGCGGCGGGGGGACCGGTGCTCTGCGAGGTGGTCACCAACGTCCTCTGGTGCCTAGCCCGGATCGCTGCCGGTGAGCCGTCGATCACGCCGGCGCTGATTGACCGCCTCTGGGACGAGCGCCGCGGGCTCTTCCTGGACACCGCGCGCGGGAAGGTCGCGAAGGTCGGTGACACCGATCCGACCGGGGGCGACCACCGCATCCGTGTCTCCACCTGGTCCGCTCTGGCGCCACTGGCGCTCCCGGATCTGCCGGAGGAGATCGGGAAGCGGCTGGTCGAGGAGCACCTTCTCGACCCGCGCAAGTACTGGCTGCCCTACCCGCCCACCTCCGTTTCCGCGCAGGAGCCCAGCTTCGAGCCGCGCAGATGGAAGCGCCCGCTGCGCCGGCTCTACTGGCGCGGGCCGACCTGGATCAACTCGGCGTGGCTGATCTGGATCGGCCTGCTCCGCCAGGGGTACGAACCCGAGGCGCTCGAGATGGCGAAGCGCCTCTCCGAGGCCGTCGTCCGCGAGCGCCTGCGCGAGTTCTACGAGCCTCATACCGGCGAGGGTCTCGGAGCGAGGGAGTTCGGCTGGTCCTCGCTGATCGCCGACCTGGTGGAGCCGGACCCGAGCGCGGCGACCTCGTATCTCGGCTAGAGGGTGACCACAGCGGCCTTCGCCGCGCTGCGCCGAGCGGCGTCGAGCAGATCGAGGCCGGTAACCGCGTCCCAGGGATCGACCGGGGGTGATGAGCCCTCCCGGAGCGCCCGCTCGAGATCTGTGTAGAAGCGCGGCCAGTCCCCTCTCTCGCTGGCGACGGCCTCGCTGTTCTCCTCGATGATCAGCCGGCCCCACCGCTCAGGGGGCTCGACGCCCCACTCCTCGTCGTCGCTCGGCCTGGCGCCCGCGCGCAGAGCATCCTCCTGCCCGTCGACCTCGGTGACGATGTAGCCCGCGCGGTCGCCCAGCACGCGGAGGCGCGGCCCTGGCGCCGCCGCGACCAGCGATGCCCAGAGGTGACTCGCCGCGCCCGAGCGGTGCTCGAGTGCCAGGAAAACGTCGTCATCGGCGACGCCGCCTCGGCGACTTTCGATCTCCGCATAGACGTGAACGACCGAGCCGAAGAGGACGAGGGCCTGGTCCACCAGGTGGGTGCCGAGGTCGAGCAGGACTCCGCCGCCCGCCGCCGGCGCGGAGACCTCCCTCCAGGGCTCATGTTCGGAGAGAGCGGGTCGCCAGCGCTCGAGCCTCGACTCGTAGCGCAGCACCTCGCCCAGCTTTCCCTCATCCAGCAGGCGCCGCAGGGTCAGCTGATCGGAGTCCCAGCGGCGGTTCATGAACGCCGTGATCAGGACTCCCAGTCCCTCCGCCTGCTCCACCAGCGACCGAGCCTCGGCCGCGGTCGGGGCAAGCGGCTTGTCGACCACCACCGGCAGGCCGGCATCGAGCGCTCGGCTGGCCAAGTCCACGTGGACGTCGTTGGGCGCAGCCACCACGACGAAGTCATGCTCCGCGGCCCGCTCGAAGACCTGCGCCGGATCGGAGACCACCTGGGAATCGGGATGCGCTTTCCTCGCCTCGGCCTGGCGCTGCGGGTTGCCGGTCACCACGGTCCTCACGGTCAGGCCCGGCGTGGAGGCGATCAGGGGGGCGTGGAAGACCGACCCCGCGAGCCCATACCCGATCACCGCTGCTCGCAGGTCAGCCATGCGTTCTGAGGCTAACGGCGCAGAACGCGCGAAGGTGCTGGGTGGCGTCGCTAGGTCGCCGGAACCGACACGGGGAGCGAAACGCCTGCCTGGCAGACGAACTTCCCGACGGTCCGCTTCTTCACCTTGACCCGCACGGAGTTCGTACCGGCCGGCAGGTTGTTGGGAAGTTGGCCAGAAAGCGACCAGTTGCCCGTTGAATCGGTTGACTTGCCGTCGAGTGTGGTCAGAACCACTCCATTCGAGTCCAGCACTTGGAGCCGCATCGATCGGCCTGGCTCGCACGCGCTGGCGGTATTGATCGATCCCTTCGCGGTCACCTTCCCGCTCTTGTTGAACTTCGGGCTGCCGTTGAAGAAGACCACGCTGGTCTTCTTCTTCTTGCCCGCCAAAGCGACTCCGGTGAACACGCCCACCGTGAGCGCCATGATCCCCACTATCGCTACCACCTTTGCTGCCCTCATCGGACACCCTCCTCTCGCTGGTTGTGGCGAGTCTAGGCCCTCTGGGCGAGGCTATTTGTATCGGTAGGTGATGCGACCGCGGTCGAGGTCGTAGGGAGAGAGCTCGATCTTCACCCGGTCGCCCGGCAGGATCCGGATGTAGTGGCGGCGCATCTTGCCCGAGATGTGGCCGAGAACCTCGTGGTCGTTGTCCAACTTGACGCGAAACATCGTGTTGGGCAGCGCCTCGGTGATCTCGCCCTCCATCTCGATCTTCTCTTCCTTCGCCATCTGCGCCGGGCAGGGTAGCGCTTCGCCTCAGCGCCCCTCGAAAGTGGCCTTGCCGGGCCCCTCCTCGAGGAAGGTGTCCACCGCGTTCTGCAGATCCTCGGAGGCGAACAGCTCCGCGAAGACGTCCGGCGTGACCCGGTCGGCCTCCCCCACGCCGCCCGCCCGGAAGGCCCGAATGATCCGCTTGGTGGCGCCGTGGGCGATCGTCGGGCCGTCCGCCAGCCGGTGCGCGAACTTCATCCCTTTCTCGAGCAGCTCATCGTCGGCGACGACGCGGTTGACCACGTTCCAGCGCTCGAGCGTCGCGGCGTCGTAGAGGCCACCGCTCATCACGAACTCGGCTGCGCGAGCCGGTCCGGCGCGCTCGGCCATCCGCTGCGTACCGCCCGCGCCGGGCGTCAGGCCGACGACCGCCTCGACCAGCCCGAAGCGGGCGGACTCGGTCGCCCAGATCATGTCGCAGCCCAGCGAGATCTCCAGACCGGCGGTCAGGCAGAGCCCGTGGACCAGGGCGATTGTCGGAATCGACAGGGTCTCGAGGCGCTGTACGACTGGGATCAGCGAGCCGAAAGCCTGCGAGGCGGCGCCCTCCCGGACGACGCGCTGGAAGCTGTGCACGTCGACGCCGCCGGTGAAGAGGTCACCCTCGGCCCGCCAGACCAGCGCCCGGGCGTCGGAGCCCTCGACCTCGTCGACGCAGGAGGTGAGCGCAGTCCAGGCGTCGTCGCCGAACAGGTTGAGCGGCGGGTTGGACAGGATCATCGAGGCGACGTTGCCGTCGCGCTCCAGGCGGATGGGCTCAGCCATTCTCTCCTCGCAGTCTTTGGGCGACCGATGCGATCTCGTCGGAGTCTCCCGGCTCGGGGATCCACGGCAGCTTCAGCGGATCTCCCTCGTAGCGGGGCACGACGTGGATGTGGAAGTGGAAGACGGTCTGCCAGGCCGCGGCGCCGCAGGCATTGATCAGGTTGATGCCGTCCGCACCCAGGACGTCCTTCATCCGCTTCGAGAGCCGCTGCGCGGCGAGGATCGTCGCGGTCAGGTCCTCCGCGCCGATCTCCAGCAGGTCGGCGGAGTGCTGCCGGGGCACGACCAGGGCGTGCCCCGGCGTCGCCGGGCTGATGTCCATGAAGGCGACGGTCCGCTCGTCGGAGTCGAT
>DATDKQ010000038.1:0-2383 GCA_036519915.1 Solirubrobacterales bacterium
TAGCGAACACTCCGGGACGTTCGCCGAGAGCGCGACCCTAGACTGGCCGCGCGATGCCCGATCCCGTGATCAGCGTCAAGGGTCTGCACAAGTCCTACGACGGCTTCGAGGCGGTGCGGGGGATCGACCTTGCGGTCGGGACCGGCGAGATCTTCGCCTTCCTCGGCCCGAATGGTGCCGGCAAGACGACCACCGTCGAGATCCTCGAGGGCTACCGGACGCGTAACGCCGGCGAGGTGAACGTGCTGGGGATCGATCCCCAGCGGGCGGACCGCGCCTGGCGCAACCGGGTCGGCTTCGTGCTCCAGGAGTCGCGGCTGGTGCCGGAGCTCACCCCGCGGGAGGCGGTCGAGCAGTACGCGGGCTACTACACCTCGCCGCGGGACATCGACGAGACAGTGAGCCTGGTGGGCCTGGACGCGAAGGCGAACGCGCGGACCTCGACGCTGTCGGGCGGGCAGCAGCGGCGCCTCGACGTCGCCCTCGCGCTGATCGGCGACCCCGAGCTGCTCTTCCTCGACGAGCCGACGACCGGTTTCGACCCGTCGGCGCGTCGGCAGGCATGGGACGTGATCGGCGGCCTGCGCGACCTCGGCAAGACCGTCTTCCTGACCACCCACTACATGGATGAGGCCCAGGCCCTCGCCGACCGCGTCGCGATCATCTCGGCGGGACGGATCGTCGCCACGGGCTCGCCCGAGGACGTGGGCGGTGACCGCGAGGAGCGCACGGAGATCAGCTTCAAGCTCCCGACGGGGGTGCGCTCGGCGGATCTGCCCGAGCCGGTGCGCGCCGTGGCCCGGATCGACGCCGGCGCCGTCTCGATGAGCGCCGAGGACCCGGTCCCGGTCCTGCGGGATCTGACTGTCTGGGCGAGCGAGCGGGGAGTGGGGCTGCCCGACCTGCAGGTCCGCCGCCCCAGCCTCGAGGACGTGTATCTGGAGCTCACCCGGCGGGCCGACGGCGCGGGGGAGGGGGAGTCTTGAGCGGCGTGGCGCTGGTCCTCCACCAGTTCCGCTTCGACCAGAAGGTCTTCTGGCGTAACCGGGCGGCCGTCTTCTTCACGGCTCTGCTGCCGCTGATCTTCCTCTTCATCCTCGCGAGCGTCTTCGAGAACGCCGACATCTCAGGGCTCGACGTCAAGGGAGCCACCTACTACGTGCCGGCGATCCTGACGCTCGCCGTGATCTCGGCGACGACGGTGAAGCTCGCCACCAACCTCCCGGCCGAGCGCGAGGCGGGCCAGCTCAAGCGAGTGCGCGGCACCCCGCTGCCGCCGGCCGCCTTCGTGGCGGGCCGGGTCGGGAACTCGCTGGTGATCTCGGTGATCATGGTTGTCCTCGTCAGCGTGATCGGCGCCGTGGTCTACGGGGTGACGATCCCCACCCACACGTTGCCGGCGCTGCTCGTCACCCTGGCCGTCGGGGCGTTCTCCTTCTCCTGCCTCGGCTTTGCTCTCGCGGCAGTGATCCCAACCGAGGACGCAGCCCCGGCGGTAACCAACGCGACAGTCCTCCCGCTCTACTTCCTCTCGGGGGTATTCATCCCCGAGGACGAGTTGCCCAACGGCGTCCTCAACTTCGCTGACGCCTTCCCGATCCGTCACTTCTTCGAGGCGATGTTCACGGCCTGGGACCCGCACACGACCGGAGCCGGGTTCGAGTGGGGCGACCTGGCCGTCGTCGCGGTTTGGGGCGTATTCGGGCTGCTCGTCGCGATCCGATTCTTCCGCTGGGAGCCGCGGCGCTGACGCCGGGTGTGCCTTCCGATGTATAAGGTGGCCCTCCGGCAGGGCCGTCTCGTCCGCCGACTCCCGATCCGATGCTCCACTACGCAGCAGTCAAAGTCTCTGACCTCGAGCGCAGCGGCCGCTTCTACGACTCGCTTCTCGCTCCCAACGGCTGGCGCCGCCATGACGCGCCGGCGAATTCGGTCAGCTGGGGACTGATCAAGGCAGAGTTCTTCATCGAGCAGGCGGACGACTCGCCGCGGCCGGGCTACGGCCTGATCTCCTTTCCGGCGAAGAGCATTCCGGCCGTCAAGGCCTCCTACGAGTCGGGGCTCGCCAACGGCGGCAAGTCAGTTGCCGAACCCGGCAGCGCCCCGGCGTTCGGCCCGGGCAACTACTGCTGCCGCCTCAGTGACCCCGACGGCTACCTGGTCGAGGTCTGCGTCGCCCACAACTAGCGCGGACGCCTACGGAGGGTCTGCCGGCTCGATAGTTTGGGTAGTGAGCGCAAAAGCATCTGATCCCTAGGAGGACTTTCAAATGGCAGTGAAGGTGGGCATCAACGGCTTCGGGCGGATCGGCCGGAATCTGTTCCGCGCGGCGCACGCCGCCGGCTCCGATCTCGAGTTCGTCGCGGTCAACGACCTGATCGAC
>DATDKQ010000039.1:0-2911 GCA_036519915.1 Solirubrobacterales bacterium
CCGCACTCCGCTCGGCGGCTCCCGTGCTCAAGAACCCGTTCAACCGAGGCCGTGCGATCACGCTCACCTTGGACCAGTTCAAGTACGGCTGGGCGAACGCGCTCAGCGACGAGGAGGCCAAGCAGCTGTATGAGACTTACCACGTGGCGGCGCCTGGGAAGGCGCTGATGCAGATGGCGAATGCCAACCTCAATCCCTGGACCGAAGCCAAGGTCGATCCCAGGAATCCGGAGCGGGGACCTCTGCTGATCATCGACGGCGAGAAGGACCACACCGTGCCCTGGGCGATCGCGAACGCGGCCTACAAGCGGCAGAGCCACAATGAGGCGGTCACCGAGATCGAGAAGATCCCGAACCGCGGTCATGCGCTGACGATCGACAGCGGCTGGCGCGAGGTCGCGCAAAAGGCGCTCGACTTCGTCAAGCGCTTCGTCTAGCCCTCTCACGCCCCTTCGATCTCCCGCCTGAAGGCCTCGGCCGGCTCGATGGTGGCGTTCAGAAACCTGGCCTGATCCGCAAGCGCGCGGTCCGAGGTGACGACGCGGATCCCCTCCGGGTCGGGATCCTCCTTCAGGAGGCGAACGATCTCATCGTCCGCGGCATTGGGTCCCGCCTTCGGCGCGGAAGCGATCTCGAGCACCGGGGACCTGATCGGGGGGGAGGGTGGGCGCTCGAAGACCACCGTGACGTCGTCTCCCGTCGAAGCCACGAACCGCTCGAGCCGGTCGACGAGGTGGACCATCGCTCCGTGGCGGTCCTTCCACCAGCCGTCGGGCTTCGTTCCGATCACGTTCATCGCATCCACGATCCAGCGCATCAGCCCGTCTCGCGCCAGAGCTCGGTGAGCGGGCCCGTCGGCCCCTCGACCGGGTCCGCATTGGGCAGCGGCACCGCCCGGACGTTGGTCACCGCCTCGTCGTGCTCGGCCGGATCGCCGCGGCGGATGTCCCACGGCATCCCGTTCGGATAAGCGCCGATCACGAGCAGGTTGGAGCTGGAGCCCTGGTTGCAGTGGCCGGTGCCGGCCGGCAGGACGAGAACGTCGCCCTGCCCGATCTCGAAGCTCCGCCCGCTGGGCCCGCCGAGCATGACCGTGGCCGTTCCACCAGCGATGCCGAGCGCCTCGTGGGTGATCGAGTGGAAGTGGTGGAAGGAGAAGATCCCGTCACGCCACTCGGTCAGCCAGCCGTTCGAGGCGAGGAGCTTCTCGCAGGTGTCCGCGTCCTGGGTTGCCTCGACGCCGTGGTAGATCAGGACGGGCAGCGGCGAGTTGGGGATCCCGCCGTCGTCCTCGAACTTATGGGTCTCGAGCTGGTGGGTTGCGACGCTTGGAGCCTACGCCTGCCCCGCGGCGACCAGCACCTGGTTCTGGAACTCGATCCGCCCGTCGCTGCCCGCGTGCTCGCGAGCCGCGTCGGTGATCGCCTGCCAGGTCTCCCGCTGGACCTCCTCGGGATGCGGCGAGATCATCGCGACGACGGGTGCGACGATCGCCTTCGCGTAGGCCGTGTACTCCTCCGCGGAGTCAAACGGCCAGGTGACCTCGAGCTCCTCCACCTCGACGCCCGTGAACCCGCCGCCCTCCAGCAGGCCGCCGATGGCCTCAGGCGTCGGACGTGAGAGCGGGCCCGGAGTGCCCGGCGGCGGCGGTGGGACTTCGAGCTTCTCCATCGCGGTCTTCATCGCGATCGCGATGAAGGGCACCCGCTCGGGCGGGCCCCACGAGCTGATCGCGAAGCGCCCGCCGCGCTTGAGGAAGCCGCGGACCTTCGCCGCCGCCCCCTCCCCGTCGGGCTCGAAGATGATCCCCCAGCGGGAGACGGCGGCGTCGAAGCTCTCGGGCGGGAAGTCAAGCGAGCTCGCGTCCAACTGCATGAACTCGATGTTCTCGACGTCGTTGGCGGCCGCCCGCTTCCCGCCGAACTCGAGCATCTCCGCCGAGATGTCGGTGGCGACGACGCTTCCCTCGGGCCCCACCCTGCGAGCTGCGGTCAACGACGGCTCGCCATAGCCAGCGGCCACGTCGAGGACCCGGTCTCCCTCCTTGATGCCGGCCATCTCGACCAGGCGCTCGCTCACCTTGCCGGCTGAGCGGTCGATCAACTCCGACCATTCATTCCACCCGACGGCCGCGCTGTTCCACTGGTCGCGCTGCTTGTCGCGAAACTCCGCCGCGTCGATTGACTTCGCTTCCATGACTCTCCCCTCTCGGTAGCTGGCGCACCACCGACCCTATCCGTACGCGGCGTGCCGCTGTGTGCGACCGCGCATTTGGCGGACTTAGGAACGTTTCACACGAGGTTTACCTGGGGAGGCCAATGTGCCCGCATCGTGCGGGCTACGGGGATCACGAGCCGATGAACGGACGACCGATTTGGGGTGTGAGCGTCTGGGGTGGATTCGTCTGCCTCCTGGTTGCGTTCACCTCTCTCGTTCACGGCGCCCTCGATGCAAGCGGTGTGATGATGCTCGGGGCGCTCATGCTCTTCGGCTGGGCTGTCTGGCTCGAGCACAGCCGCTAGCCGACTTTTCATCCGGCTTTCATCTTCGCGGGACAATCTCCGTGAGCCGAGATGCGAGTGCTGATCGTCGAGGACGAGGCCAAGATGGCCGGACTGATCCGCAAGGGTCTGCGCCAAGAGGGGATGGCCGCGGACATCGCCGCCCAGGGCGAGGACGCGCTCTGGATGGCTGGCTCGACCGAGTACGACGCGATCGTCCTCGACCTGATGCTGCCGGGCATCGATGGGTTCGAGGTCTGCCGGCGCCTCCGCGGCGACGGCGTCTGGTCGCCGATCCTGATGCTGACCGCGCGCGATGGCGTCGCCGACCGCGTCACCGGGCTCGACGCCGGGGCGGACGACTATCTGGTGAAGCCGTTCTCCTACGCCGAGCTGCTCGCGCGTCTGCG
>DATDKQ010000040.1:0-4023 GCA_036519915.1 Solirubrobacterales bacterium
GGACGGCGCCGAGCTGCTCGACCTGCCACGGGCCCCGCTGCCCGATCCGGAGACGCCGGCGCCGGTGCGTTTCCTGCCCACCTGGGACGCGACCCTGCTGGTGCACGCCCGCCGCACCGGGATCCTGCCCGAGGAGCACCGGCCGAAGGTCTTCAACACGACGACCCCGCAGTCGGCACCCACCTTCCTCGTCGATGGCCGGGTGGCCGGCACCTGGCGATACGAGAAGGGCAGGGTCGAGACGAAGCCCTTCCGCAAGCTCGACGCTACAGCCAAGCGTGAGCTCCGCGAGGAGGCCGAGCGGCTCACCGAGCTCCACTCCTGATCGAGGAACAGCCGCCGGCGACGAGGAGTGATTTAGTTCGGTGCCGATGCGCCGACGCTTGAGCGGATGTCTGGCCCTCGGCGCGCTGATCGCGGCGCTGGGCCTCGTGGCGAGCGCGCCGGCCGCGCCCGGCGGACGCGGGATCAAGCCCCCTCACCTGGCCAACGCCTGCTTCGCACTCCGCTCTTCCACGACCGGGCGCTTCGTCGGGGTCAGCGGTGACGGGTATCGAGCCGACCAGCGGAGTAGATCGACCGCCGCCGCCTTCTTCTGGAAGCCGGCGACGCTGGGCAGCTTCCTGCCCCAGGACCAGGGTGGCCGGCTGCTCGGCGTGACACCGAGCGGCTCGGTGGGCCGCGCCGAGACGCCCGGCCCTGCTACCCGGTGGGCCGTCGCCTTCCTCTCGAAGGGGAGGGCGACGCTCTTCTCTGCTGCCGCTGGTCGCCACCTGGGTATCGCCCGCTCCGGAGAGCTCGCCCTCCTCTCTCCCCGAGCCCATGGCCCCGGGGCCGTCGCGCCGTTCAAGCTCAGCCGTACGCGAGGCTGCAACCCCTTCCCCGAGGCGGACGTCGGCGCGACCGGGAGGCCGTTCCGCGGGACCGACAGGAAGGGAAACGTCCGGGGCTTCGCCGACATGCACCTGCACATCACGGCGAACCAACGCGCCGGCGGCGCGATCATCTACGGCGAGCCGTTCGACCCCTATGGCATCACCGAGGCCCTCGGTCACGACGCCGACGTGCACGGGGCCGACGGCAGTCAGGACGTGACCGGGAACCTCCTACGCACGGGCCTGCCGTTCGGCACGCATGACACCCATGGGTGGCCGAACTTCGCGGGCTGGCCGGTCTTCGACACGAATACCCATCAGCAGATCTACTACGTCTGGCTCAAGCGGGCCTGGATGGCGGGCGAGCGGCTGGTCGTGGCGCAGACCGTCGAGGACCAGCCGATCTGCGAGATCCAGCCGGTGAAGAACCACTCCTGCGATGAGACGGAGGCCGTGCGCCAACAGATCCAGACGCTCCGCGGGCTGCAGAGCTACGTCGACGCACAGGCGGGCGGCAAGGGCAAGGGCTGGTTCCGGCTCGTCTACAACCCACACCAGGCGCGGGCCGCGATCGAGAAGGGCAGGCTCGCGGTTCTGATCGGCATCGAGTCGTCCGACCTCTTCGGGTGCAGCGAGCAGATGGGGCAGCCTGAATGCGGCCGCCGAGACGTCGACCGGGGGATCCGCCGCGCCCGTCGGCTCGGGGTGCGGACCGTCTTCCCGATGCACTGGACCGACAATGCGTTCGGCGGCGCCGCGATCGAGGGCGGCACCAAGGGGACGTTCATCAACGTGCTCGAGGCCTTCCAGACGGGTCACTACTTCCGCACGGGGCCCTGCCCGGAGCCCGGCCAGGGGGAGGAACTCGGCACGCTCAGCCAGTTCGAGCTGGGTGTGCTCGCGAGCTTCTTCCCCGCGGCCCAGGCGCTCGCTCAGGCTGGGATGCCGACCTACCCGGCCGGACCGCAGTGCAACGCGAAGGGCTTGACGCGGCTCGGCGCGTACCTGATCAAGCGTCTGATGGCGAACCACATGCTGATCGAGATGGACCACATGAGCGAATCAGCGCGCGAGACCGTGTTGCGGATGGCGAAGCGCCGCCGCTACCCGCTGGTCTCGAGCCACACCGGGACGGGCGGCTTCTGGACCCCTGGACAGCTGAAGCTGCTCTACCGGCTCGGTGGGATGGCGGCGGCTAGGGCGGATACTGCCCCGGCGCTCGCGGCCAAGATCGAGGAACTGAAGGGCTACCGCAGCAAGCGCCACTACTTCGGCGTCGGCCTGGGCACCGACACGGGCGGATTCTCATCGCTTCCGGCCGCCCGTCCGGACGCCGCGGAGACGCCAGTCACCTACCCCTTCGGCACTCTCTACTGCAACGTCCGCCTCCAGCGGGAGCGGACCGGCAGCCGGACCTTCGACCTCAACACGGACGGCGTGGCGCACTACGGCCTGATCCCCGACCTGCTGGCCGACATGCAGCAGCACGGCGGCCGCCCGGCCCTGCGCTCCCTCTTCCGCTCGGCCGAGGCCTATCTGCGGATGTGGGAGCTCGCGTACGCCCGCTAGCCGTGCGGGTCCGGATAGCCATCGCGTTCGCGGTCCTCGCCGCCGTCTGCCTGGCCGCGTGCGGGAATGACTCCAAGCCGCCGCGTCCGCCAGGTCCCCTGGCGGACGCCCTCGACGAGATCGGCGGTGGCGGGGAGGGCGGCTCGCTCGGGGTCGGCTGGACGGAGCCGAAACTGGCGCGGCAGGCCGGGGTCGGCCCGGGATTGATGGCGGAAGCGCTCGGGCCGAACGCGCAGAGCCTGGTGAACGTCGCTCCGACTCTGCAAAGCCGCTTCCGGTTCAACCCGCTCTCGGCCGAGCGCCTCGTGTCGGTGGGCGGGTCCTACGCATTCGGGTTGAGGCTCGATGGGATCGACGGCGCATCCCTGAGGGAAGCGCTGATGCGGGCGGGCGGTCACCCCAAGAAGAGCGAGGAGGGTCTGGATCTGGTGGATGTGGGGCGGTACGCCCAAGTGCCGGAGCCCCTCCTTCGCGCGGGGGTCTTCGGGCTGGGAGCGCGCGACGCATTCACGCCGGACTTCACGGTGCTGGCGATCTCCGCGAACTCGCGGGCGGCCCTGCTCGGCCACGCCGGCCGACTGACCGATCAACCGATCTATCGCGCTGCCGCCGACTGTCTGGGCGACGTGGTCGCGGCCCGCATGGTCCCGGAGCGGCTGCTGCTCTCGGTCGAGGTCGGGATCGATCTGGTCGCGGCGGGGATCACGCGGGACCGGGAGGTCCTCTGTGTGCTCGGAGGGACCAGCGAGCGCGCGCGCCGGACCGCCACCGCGCTGCGTGGCGCCCTGGCTCCGGCTGCGCGCGATCCCCGGACGGGACAGCCGCTGTCGGAGATGGTGGAGCGGGGCGCGGAGGTGGAGACGAGCACCTACGAGGGGGTCGCGGTGGTGCGGGCCGAGGTGATCCCGGTGGCCGGGCGGCGGGGCTTCTTCTTCGGGACGATCGCGCGAGGCAGCCTGGTCCAGATGATCAGCGCGCGATAGGCAGGGTGGAGAGCCATGCTGCAACCGCCTCACCCACGGCGCCGGTATCGGCCTTCAGGCCATGGTCGCCCGCGACCTTGACGACCCTGCGATCCGGTCCCTCCGGCGGCATGCCGAAGCGGTCGCTCTCGCCCTGCACAACTAGCACTGGGACCTCGACCGCCTCAAGCTCGGGCAGGCGGCTCTGCGGCGGCTTGTCCCCTCGACGCGGCGGCAGAAGCGGAAAGGCGAGACAGAGGACCGCCTCGCCGCCGGTCTCATGCACCGTGCGACACGCGACCCGTGCCCCCAGGGAGCGTCCTCCGACCACCAGCCGCAGGCCCTCGAGCTCGTCCGCGCGCAGTCGCTCGAGCACGGCGACCCATGCCTCGTCCAGACGCTTGGCAGGCGCGGGAGAACGCCGCCCGGCGACTCGGTACGGCTGCTCGACCAGCGCGACTGTGAACTCCTCTTCCACCGCGGCGTCTCTCGCCGCGACGAGGTCGGGCGCCTCGATCCCACCGCCCGCGCCGTGCCCGAGGACGAGTGCGCCTCTGGGCCGATCGACGCGGTGCAGGTCCGCCCGAGCCGGTCCAGTTGGCGTGTCGATCTGCAGC
>DATDKQ010000041.1:0-4019 GCA_036519915.1 Solirubrobacterales bacterium
GGCTGTCGTCTTCGCGGGATGCACGGTGATCATCGCCCTGCTCTGCCTCTACTTCAGCGGCATCCCCTTGGTCCGCTCGCTGGGCTACACGACCGCGATGGTGGTCGCAACGGCGGTACTCGCCGCGATCACATTTCTTCCTGCGGTCCTCGGGCTGCTCGGGAGGCGGATCCTCAAGCTGCCGTTCCGCTTCGGCGAGCGTAAGCGCGACGCAGATCGCGAGGGTGGCTGGTTCAAGTGGGCCGGCGCGATCCGGAATCACCCCCTGGTCGCCGCCGTGGCCGGAATCGTCTTTCTGGGCCTGATCGCGCTTCCCGCCCTCGATATGCGCCTCGGCGCAGAGGACTTTGGCCAGCTACCGAAGGACACCACCGATCGCCAGGCCTACGACGCTCTCAGCAAGGGGTTCGGCCCGGGCACCAACGGGCCGCTGCTGATCGCGGTCAAGAACGACGGCAAGCCGTTCGCCTCGGATCCCAGCCAGGTCGCCAGCATCCAACAGCAGCAGGCGGCGCTGCAGCAGCAGGTGGCGGCGGAAGGCGGTACCCCGACTGCGCAGCAGCAGACTCAGGCGCAGCAACTCGACGAGGAGCTGCAGATCGCGGAGACGCCGGCCGGTGACCCGCGCCTGGTCAACCTCCAGCAGGAGATCTCGAAGCAGAACAACGTCCAATCGGTATCGCCAGCCGCGACGGACAAGAGCGAAAACGCCGCCGTCTTCTCGACCACTCCCAAGACCTCGCCATCGGCCTACGCAACACAGGACCTGGTCAACCACCTGCGCGACAAGACCATCCCTGATGCGACCCAGGGCAGCGGGCTGACCGCCTACGTCGGCGGAACCACCGCCAGCTACATCGATCTGGCAACGAAGATCGGCGACAAGCTCTTCCTGGTGATTGGGATCGTCGTGGTGCTCAGCTTCCTACTCCTGACCCTCGCCTTCCGCACCGTGCTCGTCCCGCTGGTGTCGGCCCTGGTCAACCTGCTGGCTGTCGCGGCCTCGTACGGGGTCCTGACCGCGGTGTTCGAGAAGGGGTTCGCGCTGTCATTGATCGGCGTGGACCACGAGATGCCGGTGGTCAGCTACGTGCCGCTGATGATGTTCGCGATCCTCTTCGGCCTCTCGATGGACTATCAGGTGTTCCTGGTCTCCCGCGTCGCCGAGCGACATCAAGGCGGCGCGGACAACGGCGAGGCGGTGAGAGCCGGGCTCGTGAACTCCGGGCGGGTGATCGCCGCCGCCGCGACGATCATGTTCGCCGTCTTCTTCAGCTTCGTGCTCAACGGCGACCCGGTCGTCAAGCAGTTCGGGATCGGCCTGGCCGTGTCAGTGGCGATCGACGCCCTCGTTGTCCTGCTGATCATGCCCGGCCTGCTCGAGCTGACCGGGGAGCGGAACTGGTATATGCCGCGCTGGCTCGACCGTGCGCTCCCCGACCTGAAGGTCGAGGGCGACCCGGAGATGGAGGCCGAGACGCCCGCGACGCAGGCCACCGCCTGAGCCGACCGCGCCTATCATCAGCCGCCCCGGGCGCGTAGCTCAGCGGGAGAGCGCTCCCCTCACACGGGAGAGGTCGCTGGTTCGATCCCAGCCGCGCCCATCGCGCTGACCGGCGTCAGTGTCCTCCGGTCCGCCGGGTGAGCTCGAAATCGAGGGACTGCGCTCCGGGGACGGACGCCCCGACCAGGTAGCCGCGACGGCTGCGGGACGCCAGCGCCA
Organism: Solirubrobacterales bacterium; assembly: GCA_036519915.1. Classification (GTDB taxonomy): domain Bacteria; phylum Actinomycetota; class Thermoleophilia; order Solirubrobacterales; family 70-9; genus DASUPK01. The sequence continues at coordinate 1,724 of DATDKQ010000041.1, forward strand.
CCCCGCCGCTCGCCGGGACGGGCAGGTGGCCTGCGAGGGCGGTGGTGGCCCGCCATGGATCGAAGCGCACGATCGCCCTGGTTGGCGATCCATCCACGAGGCCTCCGACGAGGTACACGAACCCGTCGAGGGTGAGGGCCGAGCCGTTCGTCACCGGGCCGGGCAGCTTCCCCGCAATCACCGAGTGCTCGGTGGCCACGTCGTATTCCTGGATCAGGTCCGTCGCTCTACCGTTCGCGAGCCGGCCGCCGAGGGCGTAGATCCGGTCGCCGAGCGCGGCGCCCGCGGCATCCGTCACTGCCACGGGCAGCTTCGCGACACGCGTGGGCGGGCCGTTGCCCATCACGCGGAGGACTGAGGCGACCGGCACACGGGTCCCCTTCGCGCCGGGCCGCGTCCCGCCGAGCAGATAGGTGGCGCGCGAGGTCCTGACGGTCGCCACGCCCGCAGAACGCGGAGCTCCCATCTGCCGGCGGACGCTCAGCGGAAGAGCCCGGCGCGCTGCGATTGCGACGACCTTGCCGGCGGGGTGGTCCCGGGCGGCGGCTCGACGACTCGCGGAGGCTCCCTGGGGTCCGCCGGCCGTCCTGACCCCGATGACGATCAGTCCGATGATCGAGGCCACCAGGATCGCCAGGCGCACCGGGCCACCGTCGCCACTGCCAGCCATGGCACGAGGGTCTCGCCGGGAGCTGAAGCGGGCCTAAGCCTGCGGCGCGGCGGCGGCAAAGCTGTAACCGTGCGGCCCGCCGGATGACTGAAGATCATGAACTGGTCCAGCGACTTCGCGATGGCGACGAGTCGGCCTTCGTGGAGTTGATCGACCGCTACGGAGCGACGATGCTGCGAGTGGCACAGATGTACGTCCGCGACCGTGCGAGTGCCGAGGAGGTAGTGCAGGAGACCTGGCTGGCGGTGCTCAACGGGATCGACCGCTTCGAGGAGCGCTCGAGCCTCAAGACCTGGCTCTTCCGGATCCTCACCAACCGCGCCAAGACCCGCGGCCAGAGGGACGGCCGCATGGTTCCCTTCTCGGCGCTGGCCGGGGCGAGCGATGAGCCGGACCCGTCGGTCGACCCGGACCGCTTCTTCGGCCCGGACTCCCCCCACCCCGGAGCCTGGGCGGCGCCACCGGTGGCCTGGCCGCAGGAGAAGCTGCTGGAGAGCGAGACGCTCGCGGTGATCGGGATGGCGATCGATGAGCTGCCCGAGGCCCAGCGCGACGTGATCCTGCTGCGGGACGTCGACGGCTGGACCCCGATGGAGGTCTCGGACGCTCTCGGGATCACTGACGGAAACCAGCGCGTCCTGCTGCACCGGGCCCGTTCCCGGGTGCGCGCCGCGCTCGAGCGCTATTTGAATCCGGAGATCGCCGGAGCTACGCCATGAGGCTCTTCAGCCGGGAAATGGCCTGCCAGGAGCTGGTCGAGCTCGTCACCGCCTACTTCGACGGCAGCCTCTCGCGCCGTGACCGGCGCCGCTTCGACGCCCATATCCGGGGCTGCGAGCACTGCACCGCTTACGTCGAACAGATGCGCCTGCTGATCGCCGCGACCGGCCGCCTCACCGAGGAGGACATCCCGACCGAGGCGCGCGAGGACCTGCTGGCCGCGTTCCGCGGCTGGAGCGAGGAGCGACCCGTTTAGTCCTGGAGCAGCTTCTCGATCAGGTGCATGTACTGGACCAGGCTGCGGGTCCCGAGGAAATCCTCGAGGACGCGCTGGTGGGCCGCCCTCCCGAACTCGGCGGCCCGCTCCGGGTCTGAGATGAAGCCGTCGACTGCGCGGGCGACGGCTTCCAGGTCGGTGGGGTCGTCGATCAGGACCCCGGAGACGCCGTCCTCGATCTGATCCTGGATCCCACCGACTCGGCTGGCCACCATCGGCCTCGATTTCCACATCGCCTCGGCGACGGTGAGCCCGAACCCCTCCGCCAGGCTCTTCTGCACGACCACGTCGGAGCGCCGCTGGATCGCGTTCACCATTGCGGCGTTCTCCTCGACGTCGTCCGTCGGCAGGGAGGCGAGATGCACCATCGCCCGCTTCTCATCGGGCAGCTCGTCCCGCCGGGCCTTGACTTCCTCGAGCACCTCGGCGCCCTCCGGATCGTCGGAGACACCGGCGACCGAGGGACCGGCGAGGAGCAGGTGGGCGTCCCCGGAGCGCATGTGTTCGGCGAACGCACGGAGCACCCCGACGGGATCCTTGAGCCGGTCCCAGCGTGAGACCTGGGTGACGAGCGGGGCGTCGGGCGGAACCGGGCCGTCCTGGATCAGATCGGCGCTCCTGGTGACTCG